>JALLON010000191.1 GCA_027717925.1 Acidobacteria bacterium AH-259-G07
CAGAGTTGACTGAACTCGTCACGGGCAGGAAAATTATCGGGGACATTCGATCAGGCAGAAGGGCGATATGAGTAACTGTTGCCAAG
The DNA here is from genome assembly GCA_027717925.1 of Acidobacteria bacterium AH-259-G07. Taxonomy (GTDB): domain Bacteria; phylum Acidobacteriota; class UBA6911; order RPQK01; family JADFOI01; genus JALLOL01. The sequence goes on from JALLON010000191.1 coordinate 87, forward strand.
ATAAGTCGTGCGAAGTCGAGACTTTGCGCCGCAGTCAGTCCAATACCCTCTGGATCGTCCTTGGCATTAACGCGCTAGTGTTTGGCGGTGAGGTCGTGGTCGAAAGGAGACACACGGGTATTGGATGAGGGATTTCTAGGCACCGAGCTGGAGGCTAGAAATCAGGATAAGTGGGGACATCGTCCCAGAAAACCGAATCCGTGGAGGCTCGGATTTCTTGAGCCTGCCGGGGAGAGAGAAAAGCCAGAAAGGCTTCCAGCTTGTGAGGAAACAGCCGGGGCGGGGGAGAACGTTGCGGCCGCTCCCAGAGATTCAAATGCTGGAGAATCTTGCGGATGACTTAAAGGCTACTTTCTGCAAAATTACATTTTATTCAGGGCTTAGTTCTTGTAGTGCTGCACCCTGCCTTTGAATTCTGCCATGGCAAGCTCTCCCTTGCTGAAGGCCACAATGTCGGACTTCTTGACCGACAAAACACTGGCGTCTTCACTCTCATGTCCGTGACGAAACCCGCCGGGTTCGCCCCCATTGAGGATCAGGGTGACATACTCGTTAGAAGCCACGATCGTGAGCGAGTCTCCGTGTCTGGCCAGCGCTTCGACCAGTGCTACTTTGACCTGGTCCAACCGCCCTTGAAGTTCGGCCTGCTTCTCCTCTAATGTTTTCCTTTGTTCCGCTAAGTTGGTTCTCATCGTTTCCACCCGTTCCTGCAACTGTTCCTTTCTCTCGGCCAGACGCGCCCGAATCTCCTCTTGGCTCGGACCCTGTGGAGCCGGAGGAGCCGGCGGCCCGGGTGGAGGCGGTGGTTCCGGTGGGCGTGGCGCTGGTGCTACAACCGGGGCGGCACGGTTCATGCTCTGATGCAAGTGCCTCAACTCCCGCTCCAACTGGTGCTGGACCGAGCGCACCAGGCGCTCAGCTGCTCTCACGACGGCCTCCATACCCACCATATCCACTTGTTCAAGCTGCGCCAGTTGTCCCTCCAATTCATGCTCGAGGACCATTTCCAACTCGGCCAGGCGCGGCTCCAACCCCTGGTGTAGGATGGGCAAGTCGATCGTGAAGAGGGCACCCTGACCGTTCAGGTAGAAGGAGTGAATGTTACCTTCGAATAAGTTGCTTTTTTGTCTTCCCCGGCGACCTGTGTCACCAGCAAAGGAGAGCGTCTTCTGTAGTATCCCCTCCATAATGTCCAGTTCGTGTCGGACCTGCTTGAGGTCGTGGGGTAAGCCGGTCTCAAGAATCTGCGCGAAGCCCCAGGTCAGCACCACCAGAAAACTGACGGCCCAAATTGTCATTTTCTTGTTCATTTCCATCATTCCTCCAGTCTTAAGGAACTCGAAGTTCATTGGATTGGAGAAGCGCATTAAGAATGCTCGTCTTTTCTGCGCTTTCCAGTTCGCTCCAAACCCTCAGCGAATCGATCCTTCGGTCCAGCCGTCGGACGTGCTGCCCGTACTGATGGTGGAGTGAATCGAGTGCATCGACAACGTAATCACCGGTCTCTCTCTGTACTGCGGCTAGGTCTCTGAAGGAGCGTCGTTCCAGTCGTTCCTCCAGATCGATCAGGGCGACGTCCAGAAGGTGCTGCTGTTCGGATGAAAAACCGGCGGCCACGATCTTGAGTTCCGCGTGCAGAATCGCCAGCCAACGCTCTTCCTGTTGCTGCTGGGCCGCTTCGATCGACTGCACGATTTCAGCCTTGAGCTGGTCCGTGCTCACACGAGGTCCCACGACATTTTCGGGGGCGGCTCCCAAGCTAACTACAACGGCTCCTTCTTCGACCCTGACGCGAAGGTTTGCGACCAACAGACCTACGACCAGCATCAGCAGTCCAAGCCCACCCACCATCGCCAACCGCCGCATCAACGGAAGCTCCAGGAATACTTGCCACAGGTTTCGCTCCGATTGGGGATAGACAAAAAAGTGTCGCGGAACGGGGACATTTTCCAGAGAGCCCATCTCCCTAAGCGTCGCTTCGTAGAGCCCCCTCTCCCGGGCACAGACCGGGCATTCAGCCAGATGGTCCTCAACCGAACGCTGCTCGTCGGGATCGAGACCCTCCATCATCAGCAGTGCTATCTGCTCGCGGTAATCGGCGCATTTCTTGCTCATCGTTCTATCCTCCCAGCTGGGCTAAATCCCCAAGCCGTGTCTTTAGCGATTCAAGACCCCCATAGAACCGGGACTTAATGGTGCTCAACGGAATGCCCAAGATATCGGAAATTTCCACAAAGGTTCTCTCTTGGTAGAACTTCAGCTCCACAACGATTTTCTGATCGGGCTGCAGCTGATCCAGGGCCAAGCGTACCTTTTGCTGCCGCTCCTGCTCCAGCACCTGCTTCTCCTGGTGCTCTCCCGTTCTCGGCCGCGTGTTAATGAAAGAGGCGGAATCGTCAAGAGAGTACTGGGTTCCGGGTGGATGCTTCCTCAATCGGGAGATGCTGTGGTTGCTGGCGATCCGGTAGAGCCAAGTGGAGAACTTGGCCTCGCGACGGAAACGGTGAAGGCTCTTGTAGGCGGAAAGAAACGTCTCCTGCGTGATCTCAGCTGCCTCTTCGGGATCACCCAGCATGCGGAGGGTGAGGTTGTAGATAGGCTGCTCCCACTTCAACACCAGCCGGTTGAAGGCGACCGTGTCTCCAGCCTGGGCTGCCTCGACCCAGAGCTCTTCCTGCCCTTTTTCGCTATCCTGCTGAGATTCAACTCTTTGTCGGCTCAAGACAGATCCCAACGAATCTCCCATCGGTTCTCCCAGCTCACCCACGTCTTATGAACCTTTGGACGTCGTCGGGGGACAAAAAGTCGATGATTCTTACAGAAAAAACGGTTCTTTTTATCCTACTGACCGTACTGGTGGAAGGTTTATAGTGATTATGGTGCTCGAGTTGTCCCCGTCGGTACCAGGCGCTTGAGCTCTTCAAACCAGTTCTGCACGATGATCAATTCGTCCCGTTCTGAGATTTCCTCTGTCTGACCGGCTTCCTTGATCATCAGGAAGCGCTGTGCCACCGGGTTAGCGGAACGCAGTTCAGGCCGGATCATTGCGCCGATGCAGCAGAGCGGGTGTGAGAAATACGGACTAGGGTAATTAGAGGAAGATGATATAGATTCAGGCACAGGAATTGAAAAAATACGAGTCGATGGACGTGCTGTCGATCTGGGAGTCACACATCGATTGAGCTTCCCGGCTAGGGGCGCTGTCAGTTCATAGATTGCCGACTCTTGAAGCGGTACCCGAAGTGGATCACCGTGCCTGCCAGCAGGGCGATGCCCCCGGCGCTCAGTGCAAAAGCATCCGCGGCGCCAATGAGCATGAGCGAACATGCCACTCCCAGAATCGGAATCAGCGGGCCTGAGAGAAGGCGCAAGGAGCCTTGCTCGAGTTCATCCTCTCCTTTTCGGTCCAGGACCAGAACGGAACCGCAGGTAGTGGCATAAAAGACCAGTCGAGCCACGGCACTCACAGCAGCCATCTGGATGAAGGTTCCGGAGAGGGCCAGCAGCAGAGAAACCGTGGCGTAGATGATGATCGAAAAGTCCGGCGTTCTGAAACGGGGATGAACATGGGCGAAGAGCCTCGGCAGGTGGCGCCCTTCCGCCAGAGCGAACGTAACTCGCGGGCCTGCCAGCATAGTGCCTGCGTTGGCTCCCCCGATGGAAATGAGCCCACCCAGAGCGATCAGTGTACCGGCAATCGGTCCCATGAAGCGTTGAGCTGAGTCGGCCAAAGGAGTTTCGGAGCGAGCGAGTTCCTCCAGAGTTCCCACGGCCACGATCTGGATGAGCAGGTAAAGCAGGGAAACGATGGCGATGGTGGCCAGTAAGGCTGCAGGTGCATCTTTTCGCGGGGAGCGTGCCTCGCCGGCCGGCAGAGGAATCAATTCGTAGCCTCCGAAGGCAAACATCAGCAGCAGAATGGCCTGGCCCAGGCCGCCCCACTCCGGGCTCCAGAAACCCTCGAACCGTTCCCAGCGAACGGACCCGATTCCTAGAAGGACAAAAGCGCCAAGAGGCACCAGTTTGCCCAGGGTAAAGGAGTTGACCGTCCAGGAGCCCTGCCGCACGCCGCCCAAATTGATTCCCGCCAGAACAACAATCACGATGATAACGACCAGGATTCGTCCCCATCCCTGAGTGGCCCCCGCCCACAGGTATCCCAGGTAAATGGCAAAGGCATTGGCCAGCGCTGCCTGGCTGGAGACCCGGGTGAGCCACATCATCCAGGCGACCTGAAAGGCGGGGAAAGGACCAAATGCGGTTCTGGCATACAGATACGGCCCGCCCGTCTCCCGAAAGTGAGCGGCCGCCCGGGCAAAGCACAGGATGATGACCGTATTGATGAAGGCGGCCGCAATCCACACCAGAGGACTGGCCCCCTGGCCCACGAGCGCTGCAACGGTGGCCGGCAGCACGAAAATACCGCTACCAATCACTTGGTTGACGCCCAGCGCCGTGAGATCCCAGCGCCCCAGCACGCGTACCAATCGGGGACCGGACTGGATCATCGCAGAGTGTCGGTTTTCTTGTTCCATTTGGTGTAAATCTCCATTCAACGGCTTCGCTGTGCGTCTTGTGCCTCACAAGAGTTCGAAGGTGGGATCATCTTTTAAGCTTCGGTCGAATGTGACGGTGCGGCTGCAACTGTGGTGCTGATTTTTTCGTCCGATCAGGTAATCAGAGAAGTCCCCCCGATCCTTTTCATAGCCGTCCAGAGCGGACCAAACCTCATCACGGCCTTCGATTTCGAACTGCTCGGTCATCAATATCTTTTCCAAGGTGGATGCGATGTCTGCCTTCGGGTACCCATAGGCGGATTCCAGGACCCACACCAACTCACACAGCACAATGTGATTCAAGAACAGAGAGTCTCCTCGCTGGAGGACCTCCTGCATAAGCCTTGCAGCTCGTCCTGACTGCCTGGGCTCGTCCTTGACCAGATATCGGATGAGAACATTCGTGTCCAGGCCCGTCAACTTTTCGCTCCGAAACGTTTTCGAACAGCACGTTTCATTTCTTCTATCGGAACCGGTTTTATATCCGGCCTGTAAAGGATGCCTTCGAGTTCTTCAACAGAAATCGAGGCTTTGCGAACGATGATCTTCCCATCCTCCTGAACCCAGAAATCCAACCGGTCACCCGGGTGCAGTTTTAGTTGATCACGAACGGCCTTGGGGATTGTCACTTGGCCTTTGCTGGTAATGGTTGAGCTGGGCA
>JALLON010000192.1 GCA_027717925.1 Acidobacteria bacterium AH-259-G07
TGGCCAGGTCGTCCAAGTGAAGTGGGCAGACAACAGGATCAGGCTGCACCAACGTAGGTTTTTGATAAAGGTCGAGGCTCCTTTTCTCCCCTTGGAGTTATGATCGAAACTTGTGTATGAGGGACGTCTGTGAGATGGCGTACCCTGAACTCGTGAAGACCAATCATGAGTTCACCCACAAAGGAAGGAGGCCGTGAAGAACGATACCATAGTCTCACACACATGGCCGCTGCTGAACGACGACATCGCCCGCTGTTTGAGAGCGGTTGTTGTTCGAACGACCTTTAAGGCGTAAAGACTTGGTTCGCGCCCTTCTGCGCCGCCAGCTTCTCGAAAGCCTTGACGATATTGTCACGCCGCGCGAACAGCGCATCGAGTGCGCCAGCGCCGACGAGGTCGCCAATTGCACGTTGGACTGTCGCCTTGTCGAGCCCCTTAATGCGATCGAAGAAGGGCCGATCGATCTGGTTCAGTTTCGTGCCGATCTCGTACGGCTGGGCCAGCGTGTTGGTGAAGGCGCGTGAATGATCGAGCACGATGAGGTTCCAGTGTGGATCGACGATCGGGCTGCCTTCGGCTTCGTCGAGGTTGGCCACAAGGTCTTCGAACGCGTACGCGCGGTTGATCTGGTAGTTCCACTTTGCCGAATCAGGAGCGCGCAAGTTCCGTTCGTTGAGCTGCTTCAGCATCCTGGTGTTCAGCACCCAGAGCTGCAGCGACGCCATGTTGCCATTGAAGCGCACCGCCACCGTCGGGGGCACCATGTCCAGTTCGAGCACTCGATCGAGCTTGTAGCCGGCGATCTCCAACTTATATTCCCAGGCGTCCTGCTTCTTCCAAAAGTCCCGCTTCAGGGCCGCGCTAGCGGCGAGCCCGCCGGGCTTGAAGAAGACGCGCTGCGTCGTTCCTGTCACGGTCGTCCGATCGATAACCGCGGTGCGGAGAAACTCTTCGTACTCCGCGTAGCGCCCGATCCATACCTTGGAGCTGGGCGCTCCCGATGGCGCCGCAGGCGAAACCTGCTCGGCTGCCGCCGGGGGCTGCTGAGCCGGAGCTGGCGACTCCTCCAGAAGAACACTCGTGGCGGCTGTCGCGCGGTCAGCACTGAGCACGCCAAGCGGCAACGAGATCGAGAGCGCAAGCCACAGCATCAGGCGCATACCGTCTCCTCTGTTCAAGCCGTATTTTATAACTGTTGACCCCCCACTGCAATAGCTTTTGGGCTCAGTCTTGGCCGTCTAACGGTTGCGAGCTGAGCGGCGCCGCGAGCGACCTCCGCTCCAGCAAGGTGTTAGGCAGCCACCTCCGCTGTGGCGATCAGACACCTGGCCTCACGCCAAGAAACACATCACAGCACCCCGGCTCCATTTCACTATGCTCGAACGGTATACCGCGTGCGTGGAAACCAGCTTCGCTGATTATGCGGAGCCAGGCCTGCCGGGCGAAGAGCCCACACACATGCCGGTCGTACTCGCAGCGCACCTGGCCGTCCGCTTCACGCAATAGGTATGCGAAGTCGACAACATACGTGGTGTCGCTGGGATCCGGATCCCAAGTCCATTCCAAATAGCGCATGCTCCGATCTCTGCCATCATGCCCACCATGTTTCGCTGCAGGGCGAAATGTCTCTCGAACATGGTCCGGCGCGAACAGTGCCACACCCCCTGGTTTACAGTGCATAAATGCCCTCTCGATCGTTTGTCGAAGATCCCTCTCAGAGCTCATACAGACGATCGCGTCATGGATGAAGACCGCATCAAACTCACTCCCCAGCCGAACGGTACGCATATCCCCTTGGATATGTTCACACTCGGGATTCAGTGCGCGGCTGACGGCAAGCATATGCGGCGATAGGTCGACCAACGTCATGCGGAAATACTTTTTCAAGTGCGATGCATTGTTACCACCACCGCATCCCAGCTCTAGCAAGGTTTCCGGCAACCGGGAGCATTCTGCAACTATTAGCCGACGGTACAACTCGGCCTCTTCGGCATAATCCTCTGGGGCCGAGAGAAGAGGCCACCAAGAGGACAATTCGCCGTAGAGCCCCGGAAGTTCACTGACATCTTTCATCTGGATACCCAGCCGATGGCTGCCGAGGCGGATGCCTAACGACCCGCGCATCAGCCGCACCGCGCCGCGGCGGCTGCTGCATGCGCTCAAGCGCAGGAACACCGCTCGGGTGTGGGACCAGGGGGCAGCGCTGAAAATATCGTCTGCTGCAATGACTCCTACGAAGTGAGTTCCCTGACTGCTGTCACGATGGCTCGAGCGTCGATTCCAAACCTGTCCATCAGTTCGGCGGGTTTGCCGGAGCGAGGCAGGCCGTTGACGGCCAGTTTACGGAATTTACAAGATTCGCTGGCCAATGTGCTTAGTACGGCATCACCGAGGCCTCCCTCGGGATAGTGGTCCTCCACTGTAATTAAAACACCCGTCTCTCGGGCCGCCTTTCGCAGTGTCTCCTCATCCAGCGGTTTGACGCTGTAAAGATCGATCACTCGAACCGGCAGATTTTGGCCGCGCAGCTCTTGGTAGGCCTGAAGGGCCTGGTGAAGCGTGACGCCTGCGGCGACGATAGTGGCGCGGTCTTCACTGCTGCTTTTGATTACCTTGCTCCCTCCAATTCGAAAGTCTTCGTCATTGGAGTAGAGAACAGGTGTCTTGGGGCGGCTGGTGCGGATGTAGACAATTCCCGGGGTTTGTGCCGCCAGTGCCACGAGTCGCTCCGCGCACACGGCGTCGGAAGGGTAGAAAACCGTGGACCCCACAATGGCCCGCATCATCGCAAGGTCCTCCAGACCCATTTGAGAAGGTCCGTCCTGGCCGATTGAGACCCCCGCGTGAGAGCCGCACAGATTGATGTTGGCCTGGGAAATGGCCGCCATGCGGATATGATCATAGGCCCGGCTTAGGAAGCAGGCGAAAGTTGAGGCAAAGGGGATCATACCCATGACGCTGCAACCAACAGCGGCTCCCACCATGTTCTGTTCGGCAATGAAACACTCAACGAAGCGATCGGGGAACTCTTCCAAAAATTTTTGGGAGTAAGTGGAATTCTTTGTGTCCCCGTCCAGGGCGACGACGGCTGGATTAACAATCCCTAGCTTTCTCAGACCCGTACCATAGGCCTGGCGGGTCGCCACCATCTCATCTTTAGAATAGTGCGGCGCCTCAATGACCAATCCAGTGTCCGGATTGACCGACGGTGCAGCAGAGGCCTGAGCCCCTGTTTCAGGTGGCCTCAGACGGAGTTCTTCTTCGAGTTCGAGATTTTCTCCGATTTCTGCCAGAGCCCTTTCAAGCGCTTCACCCGGCTCAACCGGCTTACCGTGCCACCCGTCCTTGTCCTCCATAAAAGTGACGCCCTTTCCTTTAATGGTGCGAGCAATGATGGCAGCGGGCCGGCCTTGAGCTGCAACGGCTGACTCCAGGCTGCTGGCGATCTCTTCAACGCTGTGGCCGTCGATCACCTGAGTGTGCCAGTCAAAGGACGCGAAGCGCTGCTGGTAGCTCTCTAAATCATGTTGGTACATGGTGGCCTGGCTTTGGCCTAAACGGTTGATGTCCAGAATGGCAATCAGATTATCCAGATGGTAATGGCCGGCCAGTGCAGCCGCTTCCCACACCGAACCCTCCGCGGCTTCACCGTCACCCAGTAGGACAAAAATTCGACTGCCCGTCCTGTTCATCCGTGCGGCTAATGCCATCCCAATACCAATCGACAGACCCTGACCGAGTGCACCGGTAGCGACGTGTACCCACGGATTCCGGGGAGTGGGATGTCCTTCCAGATCGCTGTCAATTCTTCTCAAGGTGTGCAGCTTCTCAACTGGAAATGCTCCAGCCTCCGCCCAGGCAGCCCAGAGCACCGGTGCAGCGTGCCCCTTCGAGAGCACAAATCGGTCGTTAAAAGGATGATCGGGATTCTTAACATCGAAGCGTAGGAAATGGAAGAAAAGAGTTGAGACGAGCTCTGCGCAAGAAAGGCATGACGAGGGATGTCCCGATCCTGCTGCAGAGGTTGAAGTGAGTGAATGCTTACGCAGGCGGTTTGCCATAGTCTCGAGGGATCTCACTAGACCAGGAGAGATACCGCCTGTTGGAGCTTCGGCGTGTTCCTTCATTAATTTGGGCGAGCGTACTATATTAGAGGAGGTGAGTACTGTCAACAGCCTGGTCATCTATGCGAAGCAAATTCTAACTCCTGAGGATGATTGGGAAGATGGTCTCGTCCATATCCAGAACGGCAAGATCAGCTACGTAGGCAAACAGTCTCTAGATCTTCCCCCCGAAACCAAAGTATACACAGGACACTGTCTGATTCCTGGAATGGTCGACTTGCACATTAATGGCACGGCCGGGGGTGATGCTGCAGAGGGAACGCACCAGGCACTTGAAAAGATGTCCCGTTCTCTGGCCGCTCACGGAGCAACCGCTTTTCTTCCCACCATCATTACAGACCACGAGGAAGAACTGGTGCGCTCTCTCCAGGCACTATCGGAGGTTCTGGACGACCAATTGCCGGGTGCACGGCCTCTCGGCATTCATCTGGAAGGTCCTTTCATCAACCCAGCCCAGAAAGGCGCTCACCGGGCGGATTGTATTCAGGCACCTTCTCTGGAGATTTTCCAAAAATACTTCAAAGCGGCAAACGGTAAGTTGAGGATGCTGACACTGGCACCTGAAATGAAAGGTGCCCTCGAGCTGATTCACGAGGCGAGGAAGGAGCTGTCGATTGTCTCGTTGGGTCATTCGAACGCCGATTATCGCTGTGCTGTGGAGGCCATTGAAGCCGGTGCAAATCTGGCAACCCACATTTTCAATGCCATGCCTGGACTTCACCATCGGGAACCCGGTCTGGTTGGGGCGGTCTTGGATTCGGAGGACATTTCGGCCGAAATCATCGCCGATGGGATCCACGTCCATCCAGTCATGGTAAGACTTCTTGCGCGGTGCAAAGGTCCTGACAAACTAGTTCTTGTCACCGATGCGATCAGCGCGGCGGATATGCCCGACGGCAGGCATCGGGTCGGCAACGTAGAAGTGACAGTAAAAGAGGGTGTGTGCCGCAACCAAGAGGGAGTTTTAGCGGGAAGCAGTCTGACCATGGATAGAGGCCTGAAGAATCTTTATGACTGGCTGAATGAGGACGATCTCAAGAGGATCGTCGCCATGGCAACCATTCAGCCCGCCGCCTTGCTCGGTCTGGAAAACAAAGGGCGGATCAAAAAAGACTGTGATGCCGACCTGGTGCTGTTGGATGAAGATTTACAAGTGAGAAAAACTTGGATA
>JALLON010000193.1 GCA_027717925.1 Acidobacteria bacterium AH-259-G07
CTCTCCTGCGATTTTCAGAGATTCCTCGGCAATTTCGGGTGCTGATTTCTTTGTAAACTTCAGCAGAGCGCGAGCTGCTGCCAGGGCATATGGACCTCCGGATCCAATGGCAATGAGGCCATCGTCCGGTTCAATTAAGTCTCCATCTCCAGAAACCAAGAAGGAATTAGTTTTGTCGCTAATTACCAGGAGTGCATGCAAGTGTCGCAAGACTTTGTCGGTGCGCCATTCCTTGGCTAATTCCACGGCAGCTCGGGGAAGGTTTCCATGAAACTCTTCCAACTTGCTCTCAAAGCGAGCGAAAAGAGAAAAGGCATCGGCCGTTGAGCCGGCAAAGCCGGCTAAAACCTGATCATCGTGAAGACGGCGAATCTTCCTGGCTGTACCCTTGATGATCGTGTCCTCCAGACTCACTTGGCCGTCTCCGGCCAGAGCAACCTGGCTGCCACGCCTGACTAAAAGTATGGTCGTACCTCGCAGAGCTGCCATAATGGACTCAAGTATAATATAAGCCTCAGCAGCCGAGCAAAAGCAGCGTCGAGTTTCAGGTTTCAGAAGGAACCTGGAACCTGAAACTTGGAACTTGAAACCTGGAACGTCATGGAGTGAGCATGTCCTTCGCTAAGCATCTTGAGTGTTCCCGCTGCGGTAAGACCTTTTCACCCCGGGCACTGCACACTCTTTGCCTGAGTTGCCAGTCCCCGCTTCTGGTCCGCTACCATCTGGATGAGATTAGACGGAGAAGTAAGAAGACAGCCTTGATCAACCGACCAGCTAATATGTGGCGATACCACGAGGTTATGCCTGTGGACAGCCACCATGACATTGTCAGTCTGGGTGAAGGATACACCCCGCTTCTACAATTGAAACGATTGGGATCCAAGCATGGTCTTTCTGCCTTGTATGTGAAAGACGAGTCCCTGAATCCTACCGGAACCTTCAAGGCTCGAGGGCTCTCAGCGGCTGTGTCCATGGCCCGTAAATTGGGTGTGAAAAAAGTTGCCATCCCCACAGCAGGCAATGCCGGTGGAGCATTGGCTGCATATGGTGCTAGGGCCGGTATGGAAGTTTTTGTCTTCATGCCCAAGGATACCCCTTTGGCAAACGTGGTTGAAACAAAAATGGCGGGGGCACATGTAGAGCTCATCGATGGGCTCATTACCGACGCAGCTGGGATTGTTGCCGAACGCAAGGACAAAGCGGGATGGTTTGACCTCTCTACCCTGAAGGAGCCCTACCGGATCGAAGGGAAGAAGACCATGGGTTACGAGTTGGCCGAGCAATTCCAGTGGCAGCTCCCCGATGTGATTGTCTATCCCACGGGGGGAGGCACCGGTTTAATCGGCATCTGGAAGGCTTTCACCGAGATGGAGGAGCTGGGCTGGATCGACGAAAAACGTCCTCGAATGGTCGCCGTCCAGTCCGAGGGTTGTGCACCCATTGTGAAAGCCTTTCAGGAGGGCAAGGATTCCGCGGAGGTTTGGGTCTCTCCTCGGACCTTTGCCTCCGGCATTCGCGTTCCCAAGGCAATTGGGGACTTCTTGATCCTTCGGGCGTTAAGGCAGAGCCGAGGGCAGGCAGTGAGTGTAACTGATTTGGAAATCTACCAGGCCATCCACCAAGTTGGATCCTCTGAGGGTTTGTTCCTGGGGCCTGAAGGGGCAGCCTGTTGGACGGCTGTAAAAAAGTTGCGGGAAAGGCAATGGATTGGCCGCGAAGAAAAAGTGGTTCTTTTGAACACCGGTTCAGGACTCAAATACCTTGATTCGCTTCAACACTTTGAAAAACAATCGTTTCCCGGTGAGTAAGATCGCACTTTTACATATTTTGTAAAACTTTTTTAGAATAACTGCATCTAAGTTGGCAGGGTGATTCTTATGGGCAGGGGCCAGTCTTCTCTCCTCCTTGGAAGTCCCGACAGGACACACCCCAAATCGCTGGCCCCTTCCCGCCTTTGATGTTCGGTTAGAGTGATTGCGGCGTCAAGTCTTTTTTGAAGTCAGCCCCATTTTTTTCGCGCACGTGATAGATTTCGGAGTTGATTTCGCCTCCCAGCAGCAAGAAAAAACTGGAAAGGTAAAACCAGATCATCAGCACAATGAGGGTTCCCAGACTTCCATATAGTCTCTGATAAATTTCGTAGCTGACGAATCGATTGACGCAAAAGGCGAATCCTCTGGATCCGACAATCCACCCCAGGGTGGCAATCATACTGCCCGGAGATAGAAGAGTCCAGGGAAGGCGCCGTGCCAGAAGAGCAGAGTAAACAATTTGGATTCCAATGTTGAGTAAAAGGAAGATCAAAATCCAACGACTGGCGGAGTAAATGGTTCCTAGATGAGCCCGAAAGGCAGGATAGGGTTCGATTGTGATTCGACTCAGAAGCAGTTTGATAAGCCAGTCGCCAAAAAAAAGAAGAATCCCTGAATTGATCACAAAAATTGATACCAGAATCGTCACACCCACCGCGACCAAGCGTACTTTGAAGTAGGAGCGCGGATCCCGAATCGCGTAGGCTCGATTCAGCACTCCTCCAATCCCATTAAAGGCTATCGATGCCCACCACAGTGCCAACAAAATGCCCAGGGAGAGCACTCCGGTGTTGCCGGAATTGACCAGGTTAACGGCGATGTTGCGAACCCAGGCGTAGGTCCTCTCGGGTAGAAACTGATGCATTTCAAGCAGCATCTTCTCGAGTAGTCCCGGCTCCAGAGGGATCAAACCAATGAGTGCGCTGAGGAAAATGAGGAAGGGAAAGAAGGCCAGTAAGAAGTAGTAACTCAATTGGGCGGCCGTCCCCCAGCAATCATCCCCATCCATCTCCTTCCATAGATCTTTCCAAAATTTCCCCTTAGAAAGGTACTGGAAGGAGTCCAAATCCAATCTGACGGGATTATAATGGAAGGCGTCCGAATCCAATCTCATGGGATTTAACGACTGATACACCCACCGGGGGTCAGAGGGAAGCCTGGTACGAGGTAAGAATAAAACGATATTCTTCAAAACAGCGCTGGCACTTAAACAGGTGGTCAATCGTATCGATAACTTCCATATCGGAAAGCTGTTTCTTAGCCAGCGAATGCAGTTTCAATGAGTCCACATGAGTCCTCCCATTATTGGCGGGAAATGTGATCGTGAACATGATTTTGGTGATGATCGGAGTGCTCATACGCACCTGTTATGATAACAAATTTGGCAGCCAGGGCAAAGGACCAAGGGAAGTGCGGGTGTGCTATATTCACCCTTCGTGAAAAAAAACATCGATTGGGCCAAGGAACGAATCTCTGAGCTGCGCAAGGAGATTGAGTACCACAATTACCAATATTATGTGCTCGACGATCCCGTCATTGGCGACCAGGAATACGATCGCATGTTCCGGGAGCTGGTTGAACTAGAGGGGGAGTACCCAGAGCTGGCTTCTCCAGATTCGCCGGTACAGCGTATCGGCGGCGAACCTCAGAAAAAATTCCAGAAAGTGCAACATCGAAGGCCCATGTTAAGCCTGGCCAATGCCTTCGATGAAGCGGAACTGCGTGCCTTCTACAAGCGGATCCGCAACCTGCTCGAGAGCGTGGAAATTGACTTCGTGACTGAGTTAAAGATTGACGGTGTGGCCGTGGCCCTCAGTTACGAAGATGGAGTGTTTGTGCGAGGGGCGACTCGAGGCAATGGCTTAATTGGAGAGGACATTACCGCCAATCTAAGAACAATTCGGGCCATTCCACTGAAACTTCGGGACAATAAGAAGCCTGAAGTGGTTGAGGTTCGAGGAGAAGCTTATCTTCCCATCTCTGCATTCGAGCGGATTAACGAAGAACGTGCCCAGGAAGGGGAAAGTCCATTCGCGAATCCGCGAAATGCAGCCGCCGGAGCGCTTCGCCAACTCAATCCCCAGGTCACCGCATCACGGCCATTGGCCTTTTTTGCCTACTCGGTTGGCTATTTGGAAGGCCTGAATTTCAGGACGCAGATCCAGGTCCTGGAACAGCTGCGTGAATGGGGTTTTCCTGTTAATCCTCAACACCGATATCAACCGTCGATGGAGGAAGTTATCCGGTTTTGCCACGAATGGGAAAGCAAACGAAAATCCTTGGATTATCAGATTGATGGGATTGTGGTGAAGGTTAATCGTCTCGATTATCAGGATCGTCTGGGAGTCGTGAGCCGTGACCCGCGATGGGCCATCTCCTTCAAATTTCCGGGTGAGTTGGCCACGACGCGTCTTCATGAGATCAAAATCAACGTGGGTCGCAGTGGAGCATTAAACCCTTATGCCCTCCTGGAACCGGTTCAAGTCGGCGGAGTCACGATCCGCACGGCGACGCTTCACAATGAAGACGATATCCGTCGCAAGGACATCCGTGAAGGGGACCTCGTGGTCGTCAAACGGGCAGGAGACGTGATTCCCCAAGTTGTTGGTCCGGTGCGTGAGAAAAGAACCGGTCAAGAGCGACCATTCACCTACCCGGATCGTTGTCCCGCTTGCAATGCTGCGGTAAGACGCGAACCGGGAGACGCCATGGCCTATTGCACGAACCGCAATTGTCCGGCTCAGGTTCTGGAAGCGCTCAAACATTTCGTCAGCCAAGGCGCTATGGACATTCGCGGATTGGGACCGCAGACATTGGAGAAGCTTCTCGAATTGGAGCTCATAGAAGATCCGGCTGATTTGTATTTTTTGACTGCCGAGGATCTCGCCAAGCTTCCTAACTTTAAGGAAAAGTCTATCAAGAACTTGCTCAACGGCATTGAGCAAAGTAAGTCACAAGGCTTTCAGCGTGTTTTGTTCGCTCTTGGAGTCCGTCATGTAGGGGAAAGCATTGCCGAACTTCTGGTCACTGACTTCGGCGACATTGACTCCCTGGCAGCCGCGCCTGAGGATGAAATCTCCTCCATCCAGGGTGTCGGACCGGAAATTGCCCGCAGCGTCCACCACTATTTCCAAGTAGAAGATAATCGCCGACTGATTGAGAAGCTGAAGAAGGCCGGACTGCAGTTTCAAGTTGCCGGCGAAACATTGAAGGGTGAGGGTTCCTTCTCAGGCAGGGCCTTTGTCATTACCGGCACCTTACCGGGCTTCAGCCGCAGCCAAGCCGCTGAATTTATCGAAAGCCATGGCGGCAGAGTGACTTCCTCGCTGTCCTCGAAGACTGATTTTCTGGTCGTAGGTGAAGGACCCGGCTCCAAGCTGAAAAAGGCGGAGGAGTTGGGGATAGCGCCAATCTCGGAGAGCGAGCTGAAGAAGATGGCTATCACCGGGGGCGAGGAAACAGACTAGTCTCAAAATA
>JALLON010000194.1 GCA_027717925.1 Acidobacteria bacterium AH-259-G07
GTGAGAAATGCGGACCTAGGGGCGGTTCAAATATTTATGATAAAGGCGCGTGTGTTTGGTCTCCAGGCTGACCGGTTTGCCATTGATAAAGAGATGCCTAATTGGAGTCTGGTACTCCAAAATATCTCCCTGGGCGACCACTAGATTGGCCTTTTTTCCCTTTTCGATACTCCCCACGACTTGTGCCACACCCAGAAACTCGGCCGGCGTCAGAGTGATGCTGCGTAAAGCAGCCTGGTAAGGGAGCCCGTAGGCCACGGCGTTCCCCGCTTCGTACTGCAGGTTGCGTACTTGGGCAGAGTCCCCCGTGGCAATAGCGAAGGGAACTCCATGCTGGTGAAGAATGGCGGGTGTGCGGTAGATGATATCGATGGGATCATCTTCCCTGCCCGGCAGGCTTTGACGTGGACCCAGAATGACTCGCGCCTTATTTTCCTTGAGAAAATCGGCTACCTTCCAGGCATCGCTAGCTCCCAGAAGGATATAGTTCAATTTTTCCCCCTGAGCAAACTTCACTGCATTTTTGATATCCACATGGCTGTTGGCTTCAATGAGGACAGGCTGCTCTCCCTTTAGCACCGGGATCAGTGCCTCCAGCTGCTTGTGTGGAAAAAAGCGAGAAGCGGAGATCTCCTCAGGTTTGAACCGTATTCTGGCCTGCATATAGTGTCGAGCCTTGGCGAAAAGTTCTTTGAGCTGGCGAATCTTTTCTTCGTGTTCCTTTTTGATTTCGGAGTAGCGGCGGCGACTGAATCTGACACTGAGCACGCTCGGGAAATCGAGCAACATGGCGCCGTGCCGTCTGATCTCCATCTCATGCGGGGTCCACCCTTCCAGGCTGATGATGGCACCCTGCCCCGGGATGGTTCCCCCCACGGGCCGGGTCAGGACCTGCGTAATACCATTGACCCGAGCCACGGGAATATGCTCGCTCTCCACGTGTACCGCCGTAAAGGCAAGCAAATGGGGCATGTACTCCCCCATTTCAGAATAGTCATTGGTTGCCGCCACTCGCCTGATCTCCGTCAGACCAATCCTGGTGTTGGCGTCAAAGAGCCCGGGGTAGACGGTGAGACCGCGGGCATTGATAACCTGAGCTCCCCGCGGGATGGAAACCTTGGTCCCCACGTCCACAATCAAGCCGTCCTGGATCACGACGGTGCCCTTTTCGATGATGGGACCGGAAACTGTCACAATCTTTGCATCGCGAAGGGCGTAAATCCCATCAGCTCGGACAAGCGGAATCGAGCTCAGGGCAAGAACTAACACGGAAACAATCTTTCTAGTGCTCACGGCTGCCCCCCCTTTCAGGATTCCGCGGAGGAGTTACCTTCTTTTTCTCGGCCTCGATGTTGTCCTGACGCTTCCGGTCCTTCTCCTGGCTAAAGTAAATCTTCCCGTCGATAAAAACCATCTCGGGAACGGCGTACACACTGAGCGGATAGCGGCTGAACACCACCAGGTCGGCATCCTTTCCCGGATCAATCGAGCCCACTTGATCATCGATTTGAAGCTGTTTGGCCGGGTTGAGGGTCACCAGGGCCAGAGCCTCATCCTCATTGAGACCGCCGTATTTCATGGCCTTGGCAGCTTCCTGATTCAGGTGGCGCGCTTCCTCCGCGCTGTCGGAATTAATGGAGACCACAACTCCTTTGCGTGTCATGATGGCTGCGTTGTAAGGAATGGCGTCATATGCTTCCACCTTGTAGGCCCACCAATCGGAAAAAGTGGACGCCCCGGCACCGTGTCGAGCAATCTCCTCGGCCACCTTGTAGCCTTCCAGGACATGTTGAAAGGTGGCGATCTTGAAACCAATGTTCTCCGCCAGCCGGATCAACATCAGGATCTCATCAGCACGGTAGCAGTGAGAGTGAACCAGCCGCTCTCCTTTTAAAATTTCCACCAGGGGCTCCAGTTCCAGATCACGCCGGGGCGGGATCAAAGGCTCCACTCCAGTGTTTTTGCTCTCCTTGTACTCTTTCCACTCCAGCATGTATTCTCGGGCCCGCATAAAGGCCGAGCGGATCACGTCTTCCACACCCATTCGAGTGGAGGGATAGCGTCGCCGCCCTTGTCCCGTCTGGCTCTGGCCCCGTCTCTTGGGATTTTCCCCCAGCGCGAACTTGATTCCCGGTTTCGCCCCCTGAAACTTGAGTTCAGCAGCTGACTTTCCCCAGCGCAACTTGATTACTGCGTTCTTTCCCCCAATGGGGTTGGCACTGCCGTGAAGGATATTGGCGGTGGTCACGCCTCCGGCCAGATCCCGATAGATGTTGATATCGGTGGGGTCCAGTACGTCCTCGATGCCGGTCATGGAGGAAACGGCCACCGCGCTCTCATTGGTCGAATCCGCGGCGATATGCGAATGACAATCGATCAGACCGGGGGTCACCCACTTGCCGGTGGCATCAATCACCTTTGCCTCAGGGCCGGCGGTGATTTCTTTGCCGACGGCTGCGATCTTGCCATCACGAATCACAATGGAACCGTTTCGAATGGTTCCGCGGGTGACGGTCATGATGTTGGCGTTCTTAATCCATATCTCCTGCGCAGACGCAGGAGCAATCATTAATATAAGAGCCGGAATAAGCCTCCATTTCATCCCATTCATTCCACTTCTCCTTCCTCTCCTTGGCGTCCGCTTTTTGCAGATCCCCCCTCATGGCGCTGCCCTTCTACCTTCCCAGAAATCAAACTGGACGTATGGAGTGGTGTCGGGGGCAGTTGATTGCATCTGCCGGAGCCCCGTCTGAGTGTCTGCTGATTCACCCTCTTCCTTTTTATCTCTTGTTTTGGCGGGTACATCATGCTTTTCACCATCCACAAAAACGTGCTTTATCTTGGTCTTTTCATCAAAGAGCTCCCCATCGCTCACCACCAGATTGGCAATCTTTCCTGACTCGATACTTCCCAACTGCTGATCCACCCCCAGGATTTGAGCTGCCCAGAGGGTGGCGGCTTGGATGGCAGCCTCTTTGGGCAACCCTTCCTGAACGGTGCGGCGAAGATTCTTGAGATAGTCGCTTCCGCTCTTCAGACCGTCCGAGTAAAAGGCGAAGCGCACACCCGCCTGGTGAAGACGGAAGGCGCTTTGGAGTGCTTGGTGGCGGTAGCGAATGACTCGCAGCGATTCTTCCGCTGCGGGGTGGGCATCTTTTTCCTTCTCCGGGAAATTGAGACTGAGCAGAACTGGAATGTCCTTGTCCTTGAGCTCTTCAGCCAGCTGATCCGCCTGGAATCCACCGGCCACAATGCATCTAAGCGGAAATCCCTCGATGATGTTTAAGACCCTTCGCACTTCTTTGGCTTCTTTGGCGGGAAAGATCAAGGGCATCGAACTCTGAATGACCGGCTGCAGCGCCTCCAGGGCTCGGTCCGTCTCCGGGCGCTTCAGGTTACGGGGATGGCTTTCATAGATTTCCCGCGCTGTTCCGTAGTGCCGGGCGTCCAGAAGGGTCTGCTTGATGTGGGCAATGACCCCCATGAGAGAACTTGGATAGGTGCGAGGTCTCACACTTTGAAAAGACATCCTCATGGCGACGGGGGAGCGAACAATCATGCGATCCGGCTCCTCTCCATTGAGATTCACCACGGCTGTCTGGCCCATAAAAATGCCGCGATCGGGAGCGACATTCAGGGTAAGCACCCCTGAATCTCTCCAGGAAGAGAGCTTTTTCATGTCTGATTCCAGCCGATCGGCGGCCCGCAGGTGAGGAAACAGACCGGCACCCTCCGGGTTTTCGGGCTGCTGCTGGGAAGCAGGGGGCACCTGGGTGCGCTGCGGCGACGCCGATCGAGAAGGTCCCTTCTTCAAAGCGACTTCACTCAGGGCATCAATCAGGCCCGGGTAAACATACATCCCGGAAAGATCGATTTTCCAGGCCAGGGGTGGGACAGCCACATCCGTTCCAACTGCCTCAATGAGCCCGTCGCGGACAACCACCGTAGCATTGGACAGGATCCTTCCGTTTCCGACCACCACGGTTGCTCCCTGGAGCGCGAAAAGCGCAGGGCGGGATTTCGGGATGGTCCCCACATCCTGACTCCAGGCCCAGGGAGAAAAGAAGATAAGCCAAATGGGTAGCTTTTTGAACATGACAAAAAAGGGGGTCAGAGGTTCTGGTAAATGTGCTCGATGTTGGTGTTCACACTCTCCTGAAGCTCGACGTGCGTGCCGAAATAGTGCCAAAACTGCACAATGTTTTCGGCAAGATAGTCACCGTAGCCATGGGCCGCTAACGATTCCAAGGAAGACACGTTAATCGTCTTTTGCAGCTCCCCTACATCTTTACCGGCCCTCTTTCCTCGGGCCACGCGCTCTGTGAGCTCCTCAATGTAGTTGCGCATGTGGGCCATCCGGCTGCGATCTGCATGAACGGGACCATGACCCGGCAAGATCCGGTCAAACTCAAGCCCGGCCACGGCGTCGATCGTGCCAGGCCACTCTCGGGGATAACCGTCGCCGATGTAAGGGAAAAAACCATGAATCAGGTCTCCGGTGGCAACCATACCTTTCTGGGGACAAAGGACAACCACGTCGCCGGCGGTATGGCCGCGGCCGTGGAAACTCAAGTGTAAGTCGTGGGCCTTGTCTTTGATCACATACGAGTCCTCAAACGTGATGGTGGGAAGCTCCAGGGAAAAGTTTTTCATTTCCAACTCGTAAGCCTTCAATTGGCGAATCTCTTCGTCATAGAAGACCTTCTCAGCGGCGCTCTTTGCTTTGTCCTTGTTTTGCTCGGCCTGACTCACCATCTCAGGTATCTGTTCGAGTTGAGCCTTCACGCGTGACTCGGTTTCCCGTACCATCAGCCGCTTGGTCGGTTCGCTGGCCAGAATATCCAGTTTCGAGAAAGCCTTTCGGTAGGCCGAATTGCCCTGTGCATGGTCCCAGTGAAAATGGGTGTTGACAATGTATCGGACCGGTTTCTGGGTGACTTCCTTGCGGATCTGGGCGATCAAAGCGGCCGCTGCGGATGGCTTCGAATGGGTGTCAACCACAAGCACATCGTTGGCATTTTCGAAGATGGCCGCGTTGCAGTTAATCATGGCAGCCGGCTTCGCCACCGCGCAGTACACGCCATCCACAACTTTATGGATGTCGAACAGATTGTTGCCTGCGCCGGGAGACTGTGCCCGCGCCAGGACTGCACGGAAAAAGCTCACCTCCAACACTGTGACTCCCGCCAGGCCGGTTCCAAGCAGTGTGCGCAGGAAATCCCTGCGCGTAGGGTGAGTGTTATGCGTAGGATTGGTGTGATGATGATGCATGGTGCCCCCTTTA
>JALLON010000195.1 GCA_027717925.1 Acidobacteria bacterium AH-259-G07
CCGCCCTTCCAGGCTTTTCATCTGACATCATTCAGTTAGGGGTTCACGGCGTTTTGGATAATCCTGATGTAGGCAGCATTGTCTTGCGCAAAATCGCTCAGGCTACGGGAACAACCGTCAGCCTCAAGAGTCTAAAGGCTCCCGAAAAGGCAGCCAAGGCCTACGCAAAAGCCAAGAAAGAACTGAATAAGAAAAAAGTTAATTATTCGAAGGCAGTCAAGGAACTCAAGAAAGCCACCGATGAGTACGCTGAATTCGCAGCTGCGTGGTACCTGCTCGGTGTGTGCCGTTCAGTTCTGAGAGATCAGGCAGGCGCTCTCGAAGCTTTTGAGAAGTCAGCCGCTGCCGATCCTGATTATCTTCTCCCTAGCCTCGGCATCGCCGAACTGCGTCTGCAGCAGAATCGCTTTCAGGAAGCCTCAGACTTGGTGAGCCAGGTTCTGAAACGGAATCCTGAGGTCATGCGAGCTTATTATATTCAGGCCTTTGCAAATTATTCGCTGGGAAACGTCGACGTGGCCGAACAGTCCATTCGAAGGGTTCAAGATGGTGGAGAAGCAAGGTCCTATCCGGGGACACATTACCTGCTGGGAATGATTCTGGCCACGAAAAAGGATTTCCGTTCGGCGGCGGCAGAATTTCGTCGCTTCCTTGAGTTGACCCCTCTTTTCACAAATGCCCAGGAGTTGAAACAGCAGTTGCTGGACTGGGAGGCGCAGGGGCTAATCGAGGGAGCCCTTCCTTAGCGAGGCACTTAGCCACACCCGCGGCCCTACTCTCGCGAGTCCTCAGTTGAAGGTCCCATTCCCTCACTAGCCGCGGCTTCCCGAAACCCTGCGCCTGCTTTTTTTTGGTGCGTGCTACAATCGCTAAGGGGGTCAGAACTCAAGTTCTGACCCCCTATCATCCGGAATGGGAAACTCACTGACTACGGAGCGACGCAACCCCAAGACCGTTGATCTTGACCTGATGGACACCCTGGATGTGGTGCGTCTCATCAACCAGGAAGACCATCAAGTGGCCCGCGCTGTTCAAGCTGCCCTGCCTCAAATTGCTCAGGCTGTGGACAAGATTGCCCAGCGTCTGGCCAAAGGAGGACGATTGATTTATGTGGGGGCCGGGACCAGCGGACGCCTGGGGATGCTGGATGCCGTGGAGGCCCCTGCAACCTTTGGTGTGGAAGCTGACACCATTCAGGGCGTGCTGGCCGGAGGAAACGAGGCTTGCTATGCTGCCATTGAAGGTGCAGAGGATGACCCTCAGCAGGGAGCATCCGATCTGGGCCGGCGCAAGGTCAGTGCCGCAGATGCCGTGGTGGGCATTGCTGCAAGCGGCCGAAAACTCCTTACACGCTGGGTGCCCTGCGCCATGCCCGTCAACTGGGAGCCCTCACGGTCGGGATTTCATGCAACCGCAATTCCGCGCTGTTGAAAGAGGTGGACGTCCCAATCGAGGTGGAGGTGGGTCCTGAAGTCATCGCGGGATCGACTCGGATGAAAGCCGGAACCGCTGAAAAAATGGTCCTCAACATGTTGAGTACGGCCAGCATGGTTCGTCTGGGACATGTTCACAGCAATCTCATGGTCAACGTCCACATGAAGAACGAAAAGCTCCTCAAGCGCGCCATCACGATTGTCACCGAGGTTGCCGATGTCCCAACGGATCGTGCACAGGCAGCATTAGAGGCGACAGGGGACGTCAAATCGGCTATCGTGATGCTGAAGCTAGGATGCACTTCTGAACAGGCACGAGAACTCATTCGAGAGACGGGGAATGTTCGAAAAGCGCTCAGCATGCAGCGGTGAAAAGGGGGGTCAGACCTTGAGTTTTTCGTTTTTGGATCCAAAAACGAAAAACTCAAGGTTTCACCCCCATCCTCTCAAAAGCTATGAAATTTGTTCTGGGTATCGATGGGGGGGGGCACCAAGACTACTTGTCTGGTGGCTGATCAAGAGGGTCAAATCCTGGGACGCGGAACAGGCGGCCCAGCAAACTACCTGAAGGAAGGCCTTTACACCGTCAAGAACTCCTTGCGTGAGGCGATTGCCAGAGCCCTGGGTGAGGGGGACGTGAAGCAGCGGGAGGTGAAGATCCTCTGTGCGGGTCTGGCGGGGATGGATCGGCCGACGGATAAGCGGATTATCGAACAGGTCTTCAACGAGATCATCCCCACCGCCCAGCTCATCTTGGAGAATGATGCGCTTATCGCGCTCATTGGAGCGACGGAGTGTAGACCGGGTGTGATCGTGATCTCCGGCACCGGATCGATTGCTCTGGGGGTGAACCGGCGGGGTGAAAGGGCCCGATCCGGTGGATGGGGTCACCTTTTGGGAGACGAGGGAAGCGGTTACGACATTGCGCGTCGGGGACTGATGGCGACATTACAAGACCTCGATGGCCGGGGGCCACGCACGCTGATCAGAGAAAAGATTTCCCGGGAACTTTACCTGGATGAGATTGATGAATTGATCCATCTGCTTTATGAAGGCAACATGACCCCGAGAAAGATAGCCGCTCTTTATCCGCTGGTGCTTCAAGCAGCCGCGGAGGGGGATCAAGTCGCCCAAAATCTGCTAAATGGGGCGGCTGCTCATCTTGCTGAGACGGCTCTTGCCGTCATTCGCAAACTCGGTATGGAGAAAGAAAACTTCCCTCTGGCGGTCTCGGGCGGGGTTTTCCACAACAGCAAACAAATTCAAGAAAAATTTGAAGATTTGATGAGGAGCAAAGTTCCCGGGATGGAGCTGATCGAACCCAAACATCCACCGGCGGTGGGGGCCGTATTCCTGGCCCGAGCTCGAATGCAGGGAAGGGAATTGTTTCAAGCCTAGGAGTTCCAGGTTTCAGGTTTCAGGTTTCAGGTTCCAGGTTTCAGGTTTCAAGTTCCAGCTTGCGCTTTTGAAGTTTGAGATTTCCTCCTACATTCTGGATTCTGAATTCTGGATTCTGGCTCCTGGCTCCTGGCTCCTGTCACCCATACAGCGTCATTCCTCCGTCGATGACCAGGGCCTGGCCTGTCATATAACCCGACTCCTCTGCGGCCAGGTAGAGCGCCAGGGCGGCGATTTCCTCAGGGTGGCCAAAGCGGCCCATTGGTTGGCGGGCCAAAAAATCGGCTTCAGCTTTCTTAGGATCGGGGGCCGAAGCAATTCTTTCCCTTAGTGAAGGTGTATCGACCGTGGCCGGACAAATACAGTTGACACGGATCCCATCTCTTACAAAATCCGCCGCCAGACTGAGGGTCAATCCGACCACCGCGGCCTTTGAGACCGAATACACGCCTCGATTTACAATTCCTGAAACTCCGGCGACCGAGGACATGTTAATGATGCTGCCCGATTTTTGTCGCTGCATGAGGGGAAGAGCGTACCAGCACATCCAAAACATGCTCTTGACGTTCACCTGCATCGCCTCATCCCACTCGTTCTCCTGTGTTTCCAGGAGCGTCCCCTGGTGCACGACTCCAGCGTTATTGAAAAGGACGTCCAAAGAGCCGAACTCTCGTGCCGTCCATTGCACCACCTTTTTACAGTCGGCTTCCGTGGACACGTCAGCCACCAAGGCGTGGCATTGGAATCCCTCGCTTTGAATAGAATTCACCACCTCATGGAGCGTGTTTGAATTGCGGTCGACGGCTACGACCGTGGCACCCTCGGCGGCAAATAGACGGGTTGAAGCTTCTCCAATTCCCGCTGCCCCTCCAGTAACAATGGCACATTTCTTCCTCAATCGCATGGATTAGTCTTCAAAGAAAGCTTCGTCCCGTTTTCGATACTTGTAGGCAACTTCTTCATCCAGCTCAATTCCCAGACCAGGCCGGTCGGAAACAGGAATGTAGCCATTTTTAATCATTGGCTGGTCGGCACCTTTGACCAGTTCATCGAAGAAGGGAACACTGGCAGCATGCCATTCCAGACACAAGAAGTTCGGAATGGCGGCACAGACGTGGGAAGAAGCCATGGTTCCGATGGGTCCCGCTATGTTGTGGGGCGCCACCGCGACATAATACATTTCGGCCAGATCGGCAATGCGTCGGCCTTCCAGAAGTCCACCTGCCTTTTGCAGGTCCGGAGCGACGATGTTCACCGCTTCACCTTCCAGCAGCTCGTGAAACTGCGTGCGCATGTAATGATTTTCTCCGGTGGCGATGGGGACTCGAGTGGCTTGAGTGACCTGTCGTAAAGCAGCTATGTTTTCAGGCGGGATAGGATCTTCAATCCAGAGCAAGTTGAGATCCTCGCAAGCCCAGGCGAATTGGAGAATGTCGTTCACATTGAAGTTCCAGTGACAGTCAATAGCAAGATCGATCTCATCGCCTATCGCACCGCGAGCGCCTTCGACCAGACTGACCATGTATTCGATTTCCTGTCGTGTTAAAGCTCGATTGAAGTCATCGCGAGAGTGTGGATTTGGCACATCCACGTCAAATTTCAAAGCCGTAAAGCCTTCTTGAACCATTTGAGAAGCCCGTCGCGCGTAATCGTCAGCAGTAAAATAGTCTCCTTGACCCGCTACCCCGTGATGTTTCATGCGCAGATCCACTTTCTCTAGAGGCGTCTCGGAGGAGGAGGATTGACCTTCTTCTTTTCTATTCTTCATCCAAGCGGGGGTCCGAGGGACCAAGACAGCAGAGAGGCTTTCCAAGCCGTGACCGGCGTGACAGTCGGCATAGATTCGGATTCGGTCTCTATATTTGCCCCCCCAGAAACTGATAGAGGGGTATCTGGAATTTCTTTCCCAGCACGTCCCACAGGGCGGCTTCAATCCCGGAGATGGCATGATAAATCATTCCCGAGCTTCCACCTGTGCTTCCGGCTGAGCGCATTTTTCGACACAGGCGGTCAATATCTCGAGGATCTTCGCCCTCCAGAATTACTCGATATTCGCGGATGGTGGCCGTCAATCCGGGGGCAAAGAAGGCTTCTCCATAGCCTACGATTCCTTCATCGGTCTTCACCTTGACAATGGTCCAGTCGTAGTTTGCCTCAATGACGCAGGTGCTGAGGGAGCTGATTTTCATGGACTCGTGCCTTTGTGCTTTCGTGTCTTTGTGCTTTCGGGCTTTCGTACTTCCTGAGCTTTTCAAGCACGGCCTATTTGTATCATTGGAGCTGACAACTGACAACTGAACAACTGACAGCTGTCAGCTGATCTCAGAAATCTCGGCACCAATCGCGGCCAGTCGCTGTGCCACGTTTTCGTATCCGCGCTGAATCACCTCGGCATGCTCAATGGTTGTGACCCCATCC
>JALLON010000196.1 GCA_027717925.1 Acidobacteria bacterium AH-259-G07
CTTGGTTCTTGACGCTGAAGACAGCATCCAGAAGCGCGTTGTAGCCGTGAGCCAGGGCGCCGGCACCGCCATCGGGCGCTTTAAGGTCGTCATTTGGCCATCTCTTGCGGCAACTTTCACAACGGCGACTTTTCCACTCCGGCGCTGTGTCTCGGTAGTTATCCACGTCCTCATGATGAATATATAAACCACCGGGTTCCACCGCGCGCACATAAGCCTTGAGTTCGTCCGCCTTCAAGCGGTTGAGCATTTCGTTGCTGCGACAAGTGCCGAGAGTGCGCGTAAAATTGGGAGGCAATTGTCCGAAATATCGCTCGTCCTCGAAGGGATGTCCAATACAAGTATAGGTCGCTCCGTTGGGGTAAGACCGCCGGTTGTAGAAAATCTTTCCCTGATAGGAAGGCGCTCCACCTACTCTTGTTCCACCAAAGAACTGGTAGGTTCCTAAGGCATATCCGGCTCCATAACCCCCGTGGAAAAGCCGAATTCCTCTTTGCCGAGCATATACTGCCAGCTCTTTGATCATCGCGTTGTAGCCGGGGACCCGATCCAGCCTCCAACCGAAACCCTCGAACCGAACGCCATTTATCTTGTATAGGAGACAAAAATCGAGTTTTCTTTTGGCTCGCTCGATGTACTTCTCGTGTCCGTCCCCGTAATCGTAAGCCCAACGGTTTATTTCATTATTGAGCAGCCAATCGGCTGCTACCCGGTATTTGAAAGAAGGGAAATCCCGAATATAGGCCCTTGTGATCCAAATTTTGTCTTCTCGCCGATTGATTAGCTGGATAAGCGTAGTCGCAGCATACAAGAGGCCCTGATCGCATGAGCCCACCAGAAAAATTTCACGGCCCTTTGTTCGGATCACATAGTTCTGTTCCAAATGCTTATGGTCCTCGAGGACCTGACGATCCGTATCATCCAACAAGCCCTCTAGCTTCGTATGGGGATATTTACGGTAGTTCAGCAGATAGACAGTGACGTGCGCTCTGTCCGGCAGCCGATCAGCTGGTTTACCTACTCTTATCACGTCAGCTTTGCCCCCCAACTCTTTAAATCGATCGAGGATAATTTTTTGAGCGAGATTTTCCTTGAAGGAGGGATCTGCTGGAAGAACGATAACCAAACTCGCCGCTTGATTCTGCACCCAAATATCCTCTCCCTGTAATGTAGCGAACTGGGGATCGGGGATAATATAAGGGCTATAAGGGCCTGTCCTTGGTGCTTGCCCCCCCTCCGAAAGGGTGGCTAACGACAGGGCGACTAACACGGACACGGCCACTGATATCATCTTCTTTTCACACCTACGCACACTTCCTCTCCTTTCCAGTTGCTTTTTAAGTTGATCTTCTACAGCAAAATAACTCCGATGATCATGACCCAGTGCTCCACCCTTGTCAAGCGCAAGACTGGAAGAAAAATGGAAGAAGAAATTGAAAAACCGCGCCAAGTAAGGCAGTTGTTGCAACCTGAGACCTGATTTATCATAGAGCAAGACAGACCAGTTCGGCTGGCCAATTGCTGCAGATCCTAGGT
This sequence comes from Acidobacteria bacterium AH-259-G07, assembly GCA_027717925.1. Classification (GTDB taxonomy): domain Bacteria; phylum Acidobacteriota; class UBA6911; order RPQK01; family JADFOI01; genus JALLOL01. Next base: position 1,537 of record JALLON010000196.1, read on the forward strand.
CAGACACTGGAAGGAGAGAAAATCTGATGAAAAGCGTGGCTCTGTTGTCTTCAATCGTCTTAGGTGTGCAGCTTTTTGTGAGTCCTGTCGCGGCCAAGAATCTGCGTATCATACCCTACCCTCACTTTCAGTCGTGGGGGAAGCAGGTCATTCAGTTTGATGGCGGGGCAAACTCTGGAAGCCTCTTTCTGGTTGACCGCGCTTCCCCAAAGGAGATTTTGGCTGCCGAGTTGATCAAAGTGGAAAGCACACAGCGGTCCGGAGAAAAAGCAATATTCCAAAATGTTCCGCTGGCGAAAATTGCTTCGAAAACATCACCAGGGATCTATTTGGTTAATTGGACTCAGGACAGTGACCTCAAGAACCGGACGGCCGATATTTTGGACGAGGGAGATCGTCAGGTGCTGTCTGATCCGCAGAAGACGGATCAGGCTTATGTAATCCGGATGTTACCGGACCGGCGGGAAATCTGGCTGGTGGGTGCTGCGCCCCAGGGGGTGCTGTATGCGGCTGCAACGCTGTTGCAGGTCATGGGGCCTGCCTCCAACGGTGTAGGCATCCAAGAAGTTCACATCCGGGATTACCCCGACTTTCGATACCGGGCCGCCTCCGACTGGCTCTTGAATGCCGAGATCAATCGCTGGGCCTACGATTGGGGGGATGGCAAACGAGCTTTCATGCGCCGTATCAAAAGGAAACTGGACTTCTGTCTTCGCTACAAGATTAATCTGGTGGTTTTTGACGGCTTTGGGTGGAACAGTGAGAAGTTTCCGGGCTACGCACAGATGATGAGGGAACTCAACGGCTATGCCCGAGAACGTGGGATTAAGTTGCTCTTTGGAGGCTATGGAGCCAATTATCAACCGGCCCTCATTCGCCCTGAACACAATGTCGGTAGGGTCTGGTACAACCGGGAGGAGTACCCACACGGAGAGATCTATTCCTGTTTTGGTGAAGCCAACTTGACGTATCGCGAAGAAAGCCCACTGGGGGGATCCTTGGGGACTTGCCGTGGCAATCACGAGCTAAACCAACTGAAAGCGGCGGAGATGGAAGAATTTGTCCGCTCCGTCGAACCGGGTGCTCTGTACATTCATCACGAAGATGTGGGAAACCTTTTACGAATGGGCGACACCGGAGGTGAGGCGAATCGCTTGAGGGAATGGGAGAGCCGTTGCTACCGCTGTCGAGCGAAATGGCCAAATAATGATTTTTTGGCCAGAGACGGAGGGGCTGGCGCAATTGCACACGGTTATAGGAATTTGATAAATGCAATCTTCAGCGTCAAAAACCTCGATAGCGGCTACCATGCTAGCAAGCACTGCACGGTGATCCTTATCTCTCCTGGATATTCTCCACAGCCCACCGACCGTCGGAGTTGGGAAAATCACCTGATTTTCTGGTCTAATGTGGTTTCTCTGCTACCCCAACATGAAAACCTCCAGATCGGCTTTCGAGAGGTTTTTCCCCAGCAGGGTACCGGCAAACGCTGGATTGATGCCTACAAGGAGCGCTTGGGATCTCTGGGGCTCAACACGCGGACCTTTTTCTTTTTCCTGGGAGGAGCGGACCTGTACTCCCGAAGCTCATTCAATTATCCCTTTTCCGCAACCGCAGCCATGAACGGACTCTTCCTGGGCGCGGAATCTATCTATAATTTTAGCGGGGCAGTATTCCAGGAGCCACTGCAGCTTTTGAACTCGGAATTCAGCTGGAACGTCGCGGGGCCGGGGCACCGGATTCCGCAACGCTACGAGGCGGTCAAAGCGTCCTGGCAGGCCCTGATGACCAATGAACAAGTGCCCGCGGAGATCGTCGGCCCGGACGGTTTATTGGAAGAAGCTTGCAGGAAACTCTACGGAGAAAATGCCGGCCTATTGATGATGCGATATTTTAACCTTTACAAGACCCAGCCTCGAGTAAAAGCGCACTCTGCGGTTGGCCCCGAAGACCATCTACTGGTGCCCATCATGCCGAAGAGATTGTATCCCCTGCCGGTACTGTGGCGAATTCTAGAACTGGATCGGGACGTGGGGGGACTAAGGCCGGACCGACGGACACAAGAGCTACTGACACTCTTGAAGGTTACACCAAGCGAATGGCAAAGACGTTGGGTCAAGCTCTGGCAGCTTTACGCTGAAGTCAATGACGAGGCGGTCGGCCTGATAACTGAGCTTCTACAAACTCCCGACCTGAGAGAGGATGCTCGCCCTGACATCCAATACCTCAAGAAATGTCTGCAGGTCGGAGGACGTTTTTCGCAAGTCCTTGCCTCCCATCATGAAGTGCTGGCCCATTCAGAAGAGAGCGATTCCGATGCGCAAGCTCTGGTTGCACAGACACAGGATGAGCTTCAATCGCTCTCGACTTTTCTTCAGGGGAATTTTTCATTCGACACTGTCGGCCCTCTGGGGGGCGACCAAGCCAGTTGGTTAAAAGAGCTGATGTTTTTGAGGAACCGCCTTCAGAAATTCCTCCAAGGTGAGTGACCAAGTTGGAAAAGTATCGATAGCCGCGGGGCGGATCTTTAATCGATGTGAAAGACCTCACTCAAGATTGGGAACATTTCTCCCTCTTTTCGGTCCGGGTGAGGCTCCATGATCGGGTCCATCTTTTCGGCCCATTTTTCGTAAATAGGATGATTGATTAGATTCCGCAGCGACTTTTCAAAATCTTCTATCTCAACATACACAAAAAGATCCAGACCTCGTTTGAAAATCGTATAGTTCCGAAAACCTGCCTCCTTTAGGTGCTCGATCAATTCAGGCCATACATTCTGATGAGCGTCGACGTATTTTTTTTCCTTCCCCTCACGAATCCTCAGCAGGTATGCCACACGTTTCATTAAAGCCGCTCCTTCTGATGATTTGAGTCCCTCCAAACTTCAGAAGGACCCAACGCCAATGTGATAAGTTCCCTCAAAATCCCCGGTGAACACCAAAGTAAGATTTCTTTCTAACTTCTTTTATTCTAACTTCTTTTACGGAAGTGTTCACTGACTGGCCGTTGATTTGCGCAGTCTGCCTCTGCTTGGTAAGGGGAAACATCTCGACTCCCAATCCAACCGCGACTTCTCTTTCCGGCAAGAAGGCTATTAGACTTCCGCCCCGCTCAACGTATGCCTTGACCTTTTTCACCTGTTCTGGTTTCCATTGGCCCGAGGGCAGGACCACGGCCCGATAATTAGCAAGACGTTGCGAAGAGATTTCAGATAACCTTTTCAAGTCATAGTCAGCTACTCCCTGTGCTCGAAGGATTTCTCCGATATAGGCACTGAAGTCGGGAAATAATTTCTCCTTTTGAACCACCACAACGCGAGGATGAAGATCTTTGCAGCAGTGGAGTTGCTTGCGATCCTATTGAAGAATTGGTGGGATTAGATCGGGTTCCGGAGGTGAGGACCCTGCGAGAGAAAGTGCAGCGGCTGGTGGGCAAGGGGGATGCCCCCGGGTGGAGCCAACACTTATCCCGACACTGGATGCAAGAAGATCCTGAGCGAGCCGGGACGCTGTATGTGGACGGCATGTGCGGCGTCTATTACGGGAAGAAGACCAAGCTGCCCAAACGCTATGTGGCGCGGGAAAAACTGTGTCTAAGAGGCGTCACGGATTACTGGATCAATGACGCCCTGGGCCAACCCTTTTTTGTCATTTCCAAAACGGTCACCGCAGGGTTGCTCCAGGAGCTGCGCCAGGAGATTGTGCCGCGTT
>JALLON010000197.1 GCA_027717925.1 Acidobacteria bacterium AH-259-G07
ATCCGGCGCTCTTCTCCAGCGTTGATGAATTTGCCGATAAGGTGGTGAAAGAACGCCCAAGCGGGAAGTATTCACCGCTGGATGTCGCCCGTTGGTTGGAGTCCGATGCCGAGGCTGCGGAAAAACATCTGTCTAAGGCCAAATCAAAAGTCAGTGACTCGAAAAACGCATCCTTCAGGCGCCTGGCCATCGACGTGAGCGCCCAAAGCGGCCTCGGTCATTTCTTTGCCCAGAAACTCCGTGCTGGAGTAGCTTATGCGCTTTATGAGCGGACGGGCGATCGAGCGATTCTCGAGAAGGCAACAAAGCACTATCGCTTGGCGCGTGACGCCTGGAAACGGGTGGTACAGAAAACCGATAAGGTTTATACCGACGATATCACTTATGGCTTGAGGCCTCACCTGCGAGGCCACTGGAAAGACCGTCTGCCGGCGATCGAGCAGGATCTGGCTGAAATGGAAAAACTGTGGAGAGAGCCAGCGGCGACGTCCGGTTCGGGTAGCGGGAATCGTTCTCTACCGGACGGGGTCGATCTGGCCGCCCTTTTTGCGGCCGCTCCCGTCTCACGTCCTCGCTGTGAGCACCTGCCGGCTGCATCCTTCCGGCGTGGTAAGCCGCTGAGCATCGAAATGGCCCTTGAGTCGGGCTATGACGTGTCTCCAGTACGATTGCATTACCGGCACGCCAATCAGGCCGAGGCTTACCAAGTTGAAGAGATGTCGGTCAAAGGCGGCCGCTATAAGAAGACGATTCCAGCCGATTATACGGATTCAGCGTATCCGCTGGTGTACTTCTTTGAGCTGCATGAGCATCAAGGTCAGGCCTGGTTGTATCCCGGCTTTGGCGGTGATTTGATGAAACAGCCTTACTTTGTGGTCCGCCAGGCGTGAGCTGGCTCGTCGTCTCGGCTTGCCACACGGCTTGTACATCGCTGGCTAACCTCCCGATCCTCTCTATTTCGGCCTCGCTCAACACAGACTCCTCGGGCAGCGCTTTGTGGGCTTGGGCTCGCACCGCTTCCAGGAAGCGGTCACTCTATCAAGTCCAGGGGCCAGTTCTTCCGTCGTACACTGCCCTTCGAGCGCCAGAGCGGGTTGACCATCTGCCTGTTGTAGCTTTCCAATTCTTTCTTGAGGCGTTTAAGAATTTCCGGGCGCTTCGCCGCTAGATCCGTTGTCTCCGAAATATCGGTACTCAGGTCATACAACTCAAAAGTCGAGGGGCGGCCCCGCGAAGGATTGTGAACCAACTTCCAGTGACCTGAGCGCAGTGCGATTTTCGGCCCGTAACGCCAGAACAAGCTCTCGTGAGGTGCTTTGTCGCTGTTCCCTGTGAGATAGGGCAAGAGATTCACTCCGTCCAGATTCTCGGGCACGCGTTGGCGGGCTCCAGCCGCCGCCAGCGCCGTAGGTACGGCGTCGAGGGAGATTATCGGAGGGTCGTACACTATGCCGCGGGGCAATTCACCTTGCCACTGCAGAAGAAAGGGAATGCGGATGCCGCCCTCGTAGAGGTCTCCTTTTCCTCCTCGCAGAGGCGCGTTGCTCGATGTGAGTTCCTTGGTGGGGCCGCCGTTATCGCTGAAGAGAATAATGAAAGTGTTCTTTTCAAGACCGTGTCGGCGCAGCGTTTCCAATAGTCTGCCCATGGCGTCGTCCAAAGCGGCCACCATTCCCGCGAAGATCCGGCGATGGATGTCAGGGATCGACTCGAACTTTTGGATGTATTTGACCGGTGCCTGCATGGGGCTGTGTGGAGCGTTGAACGACACATAGAGGAAAAAGGGCCGGGAGGCATGGCGCTCAATGAACACCACCGCCTCTCGCGCCAGGGCGTCGGTCAGGTATTGCGGTTCGGCGACCGCTTCCCAACCGCGCTGAATCGGATTATTTTCGTCGTAAGCTGGCTCCGTGTAACCCATGTGGCTAGAAAAAACGTAATTCCCCTTACGCAATCTCGTGCCGGATCTGGCGGGCAGCGAACTGACACGGAACCAGGAGATCACACCGGGATGCGGAGGCGGCACGTAGGAATGCCCCTCGTGGAGAAACCCATAGAACTCATCAAAACCACGGTTAAGGGCGCGATACCCGTTGGATGCGCCAAGGTGCCATTTCCCAATGAGTCCCGTCACATAACCTTCGGACTTCAACAGCTCAGCCAGCGTCTTTTGCGAAAGCGGTAGCCCGACTCCCTTCTCACGGTTCTGCGGACCAATCGCGTTAAACTCATGACCGAACCGGGTCTGATACCGACCGGTAAGAAAGCCGGCCCGTGAGGGCGAGCAGACGGGCGCGCTGACATAGGCATTTGTAAATCGGATTCCGCGTTCGGCGATCGAGTCGATGTTGGGTGTAGGAATTTGCTTGTTGCCCTGGCATCCTAACTCTCCATAGCCTAGATCATCCACCACGACAAGAAGGATGTTAGGTTTGATTTCTCTCTCATCGGCTATCTGGGCCAGGGAAGTGGCGGAGACCCCCAGGAGGAGGGATAATACCGTAAGCGCGACCAGCACTCGCATCGCAATAATAGCATACACGACTCTTCCCATCATGCATCCATTACCCACGTCCCCACCCTCAAAGACATACAGTGAGCCGGCTTATCAATTGATAAATCAGCAAGGTTTTCGCCGCCTGGGCCAGACCGCGAATGGCTGACAGTGCAGGCAGGAGCTTCCGGGACAGCCGACCAGCCCTGAACGAGCTGATGCACGAGGCCAACAAGCGACGTCTTAATGTTGGTCTTGTACACTTTATGCGGCAATGTTTTTAAAGCAGAGGCTTCTTGCTTCTGGATAATCCAGAATAGACGGATACAGTGCTGTATCTCGTTGAGAAACGCCGCTCCGAGTCCAGGGCTTTCTAAGTCATAATATTGCGCAGCTTCATCAATTCCCGCTCGGCCAGTCGATGAAAACTAACTTTTCCAGTCACTTGACCCTGGACCGAGCTTCACGGAAAACATCGTTAGCAGCGCGCCCGGAGTCTGGATCCACATCCATCTCGCCATCTCTGCTTTGGGCTTCCTCGGCCCACAGCTGAGCGCTTTCTTCTTCGGACAGATGTTCTAGACTCTCTAAGAGTTTCTCGGCCAATCTCGCCCGAGCCTTAGCATCCAGTTTAAGGGCTTCGACTTCGAGTTCCTCAATATTGATTTTTCCATTTTACACTGGGGCCCACCGTCAGGCTAACGTGCGGCGACTCAGCCGCGGCGGAACCGGGTTAAAGAACTTGCATCCTTCCGGCGTGGTAAGCTGCTGAGCATCGAAATGGCCCTTGAGTGGGGCTATGACGTGTCTAATGAGGATCATCGGTTGCGATCGTCATAACCCATCGCAAGACCTACTGCACCGTGGCCGTCGGTCGGCCTTTTAGACCCTCAGCCGTTAGGTCACCCAAGAACTTGGTGAACGGTACAATGTCTTGGCCGACGCTCGCCTTTTCCAGGGCGGACATATATGACCTGCGCCGTTCCAACGGAACCACTGTCCAGGGATATCCGGCCGAAGCCAGCATCACATTCATCAAAAAGCGTCCGATGCGACCATTGCCGTCGGTGTAGGGATGTATGTAAACGAACATGAAATGACCGAGCACGACACGTGTTGAAGGTTCTACTTCTTCCTTCAGCAATTCGAAGAAAGCAGGCATCAAAACCCGCACGGCTTCTCGGTTTGGTGGAACGTGCTTTGAACGGCGAATAAAGACCGGTACATTGCGGTAACCAGCAAGGTCAGCAGGGCGGAGCAGGCCTGCCGCGACACTTGGAGCGAACATCTCCCTATACCAGTCACCGTGGTTTTCATGAGCAACTGTTCCGGGATTCTTGCCTTCGAGGACATGCCGAACGCTATCGCGAACCGATTGGTAGGCCTGCCAATAGCCCCTTGCTGCCAAGGCATTTCGGTGTTCTCGGTCGCTCTCATTTGTCTCTGGATTCCAGGCCCCGCCCCGCACACGTTCAATCAGTTCCGGGCTGACCTGGTAGCCTTCGATCGAGAGGGAATGGTAGGCGTCAGTGGCGTAGACTGCCTCAACGCGCTGTAGATAATCCTCCACGTCGTTTGGTTTTGTAGGTGGCTCCGGAAAGTGATTCGGAATGGCCTGACGCATTTCCTGCCACATCAGGCGGAGACGATCGACATGGGACGACGTATCTCGACCTAAGACAATGGCCGGTGCCCTAGTTTTGAAAGGATCGTTTTTGCGCACATCGTAACCAGCCGTCCTCATTGTTTTCAAGATATCGTCGGCGATACGGTCCCGGCCAATATTGCGGAAAGCTCCCACAAGTCGACCGGCGATTGTGCTGTGACCTCCTTCCAGAAGCCGCGCGAGAACGTCCGAAGCATCGCTTATCATGGCCAACGCCGCACGGGCGTCCGTGGGGTTCTGGCAGAAAAAATTTGCCGAGCAGGCCACTAGCGCCGCGGGCAAGGAAAATATTCGCAAACCATCTTTTTGCTCGAAGTCCCCTAGCCCTGGCATGGAAGATCGAACATCAAGGAGGGACGTGCCGTGTGGAAGGTCTGTAATTCTGTTGCGCGCCTTTGGGGAGCGAACTAGGAGCTGTGTAGGCACCGTCCAATTGCCCGCATGCAGTAGTAGCGATTGTTCGGGCGACAAACACCAATCAGTGCCGAAGCGTTCATTCAGGTATGCCGAGCAAAAGCGCCAATAGGAGGCATACCACCCAGTACTTTCGCCCGCAGGCTCCTCGGGTTTGGAGGGGATGTACCATCCCTTCATCACCTCCTGCAGAAATCCATTAGTGACCAGGCGCTCGCGATGGGTTCGTTTCAGGTCACTTGCCCGTATGGCGACAACCCCACGCTTCTGCATTTCATGCAGAACCTCAAGGGATGCAGCGAGCTTTTCGGATGGGGTTGCCATGTCTAACGTGCCTTTTTTCGCCTATTGCGTTGTTGTTTTATTAGCTTTTCATGCTAGCAGCTATTAGCTTATTATGTTGTACTATTTTTAGCTTTTTATGTCGAGCTAAAATTCGCTTATTCTGTCTGACCCGGGTTGGCTTCTTCGCAAAGCTCCGGTAGCGCTCTGGCCGGAGCTCGTGAGTCGCTTTAAGCCTCATCGGGCTGTCCCATGTTGCTAATACGCTGAATGCTCAGAAAATAGACCGGTTGACTTGAAAAATGCATTCCAGTCCCCGTAGGGCAGACCACATTCGGTCCCCTCAATGG
>JALLON010000198.1 GCA_027717925.1 Acidobacteria bacterium AH-259-G07
ACAGCCAAAGGCCCAGATGTCTGTTCTCTTGTCCACCTGCTTCCCCTGAGCCTGCTGTGGACTCATGTAGGCTGCCGTGCCCAGAATGGTTCCGGCCTTCGTGGCCAGCTGGCTCAACGTGGGCAAGTCGCTAATGTCCTCTTGTGAGACTTCGTCCTCCAGTGCTTTGGCCAAACCGAAGTCGAGCACCTTTACTGTCCCTTCTGGCGTGATCTTCACGTTGGCGGGCTTCAGGTCTCGGTGGATGACTCCTTTCTCATGAGCCGCTTCCACGCCTTCGGCAATCTGACGGCAGATCTCCAGAGCCTCTTCTACAGGCAGTGGCCCTTTGGCCACACGCTCGGCCAAGGTCTCTCCCTCGACCAGTTCTAGAACAAGGAAACGAACTCCATCCGCCTCTTCCAGGCCATAGATAGCAGCGATGTTGGGATGATTGAGAGAGGCCAGGAGCTTGGCTTCTCTCTCAAAACGGGCCAGTCGCTGGGGATCTCGGGCGAATAGATCGGGCAGAACTTTAATGGCCACCTCACGGCCCAGGTTGGTGTCCTCAGCCCGATACACTTCTCCCATGCCGCCTTGGCCAAGCTTCTCCAGGATCTTGTAATGAGAGATGGTCTTACCGATCACGCTTGTCTCCTCCCCGACGTGACTTTTTGTAGATGGTAGACCTTCCGGGGGTGAAAGGCAATTGGAAAACCCCCTTTTACCTGAGAGGTAACGATCCATCTGGTGTCCGGGTGAGGAGAAGGCGACGTACACCATCATCGATGAGAAGAGGGATATCATGCTTGCCTGGGATCAGAAGGCCGGCCAGTAGTCACAAGATAAGTGAGTGTTGTATGGTCTCAAGATAACAGCCTGGCGATGACGATAGAATCAACTTGGACTGGGGAGGATATGAATATCGATCGCTGGGTTAATCCCGCTCTGATCATCGTCGACATGCAAAATGACTTTGTGCGCCAGGGTGCAGCAATGGAGGTCCCTGACGCACGAACAACGATCCCGCAGCATTTGCGCCTTATCTCTTTTTGTCGCGAAGCAGGAATTGGGACAGGCGCGAGATGAGTTCTTGCTCTGCTTCACCCAAAAAACACCTCGCCACCCGGCGAAGCTAGTCTAGCTGGAGCACGCTCAGTGCCTCCTTGATCTCGCCGTGAGTCTTGAAGCCGACCAGCTTCTTATTCACCCGTCCATCTTTGTCGACGAAGAAGTAGGGGGGGACCAGATGGCTTTTCACCAGATCTCCCAACGAAGGATCGTTGTAGACCCAGATGTCGTCGAAGTCCTTGTCAAATTGAGGCGAGAAGTAGGGCACCCAGTAGTTGGCGTCTTCTACGGTTCCGCTGTTCACCAGCACGCCGAGCACATTCACATCCGGGTATTGGCGTTTCAGCTGCTGAAGGATCGGCAGCGAATCGATGGAGTGATTGCAGTGAAGGGCTAGAAAAGCGACAACGGTCGGCTCTCCGATTACATCCGCAGAGCGAACGGTGTTCCCAGACAGATCGGAGGCTTCAAAGGCAGGGAGTTGAAAGTCAGCGTAGGTCTGCCCATCCTCCTCCTTTTCACGCATATACATTTCGAGTTCATGGCCCGATGCCGTCACCAGGTTGCTGGTCAACGAGCAAGCACCGTAATCACTGCAGCGGCTGGCCTTGAGGAACTTGAGTCCTTCAGGATCTGCTGCCAGTTTGGAAATTACGGCCTGCTGCACGGCCGGCACGTCTTTTCTCAAAAGCTCGACACCGGTTGCTCTAGCAATTTCTTGCCCGGAGGGGATCCGCGTCGAGGAGAGGATGCACTTGACCACATAGTCAACCACCCTGGAGAGCTGCTCAGCAGACAGACCGATCAGTTCGGCCAGTTCACCGGTGGAGCTAGGGAAAGCGCATGAGAGTGTGGGAGACTCCATTTCAACAGCCTCAGCGCTAAAGTCACCTTTCACCTTGGCGCGAAAGCCGATGGCGTTGACCGCCTTGACGAGTTGCTCAGGGGATGCGAGAGCGGGATCGAAGCTGGCCTGAACTTCACCCTGCTCCCGGTCGACTGAGACCTTTTCGACGCCACCGATGCCATTCAGCACCATTTTGACCCCGAGTTCACACATCATGCTGTGCATGCCTTGAACATCGAGGACCACCGTCTCGAGATCAGTGGCTTCTTGCTGGCCTGCGGAGTACCCCACAAGCAAAAATCCGGCACCGGCGACCAGCAGCAAAGATAAGACGATTTGAGTAGTTGTTCTCATTGGAATTCTCCTTTCGCTTTAGGCGTCCTAATCGCTTTTTCGACGCCCACTATCAGTGTAATGGCGGACGCCTTCCCGCGCATGTGCCGGAGGTCATGAATTTGAGGCATGACTTTTGGCACAGGTCTGCAAAGGCGTCTGATGATAAAATCTGAACGTGATGAAAAAAACGCCGCACCAAGGGCGACGATTTCTCAGGGCTGCAGGCCTGTCCGCCTGGATCCTCTCCGGCACACCTGCCGTGCTGATGCTCCTCGGAGGTCTCACCATTGGCGACTTCATCCTTAAGCTTTCAGCTGGCGAATTCGCTGTTTGGCTAGGAGCCGCTGTGGTCTTTCTGGTCTCCTTTTGGCTTGCCTCGGACCTGATAGGTAGCGATCGCCATCGCAACCGATCCCGTATTCTACTCCTGGTACAGACTGTGGCGGCGCTGTCCATGTTTCATCTGGTCTGCACGGGTTTGGAAACCACCCTGCTAGTGGTGGTGGCGGCGCAGCTGGGTCTGTTTGTTCCGCTTCCCGTAGGTTTGGGTTGGGTTTTCATGCAGACGCTGGCCCTTGGCTGGCTGGCAACGGTTCACTGGGGAAGTGGATTTGCCTTGGCTTGGATTGTGTTTTCGGTTCCTTTTGAAGCGCTGACCCTTTTTACCTCTTATTTTGCTGCCAGCGAGTCAGGTGCACGCCACAAGCTGGCTCGAGCTAACGCGGAACTGCGGGCCACGCAGGAACTACTAGCCGAGAGCAGCCGGATCGCAGAACGGTCCCGCATTTCCAGAGATCTGCATGACCTGCTGGGCCATTACCTCGTCGCCCTGAGTCTCAACCTGGAGACGGCTCTTCACTTGTCGGAGGGAAAGGAGCGCCAGCAGATCGAGAAATGCCAGAGCTTGACCAAGCGACTCCTGAAGGATTTGCGAGGGGTAGTCAAGAAGATACGTGGCGACCGCTCGGTGGATTTAGTACGGATTCTTAAGCCCCTCGTCGCTGAGATTCCGCGACCCAAAATTCACCTCAACTTACCAGATAATCTCGAAATTGAAGATCCCGATAGAGCCCATGCCATTATCCGCTGTGTCCAGGAGGTGATTACCAACGCCGCCAAGCACGCGTTTGCGGAAAATCTTTGGATCGACTTTGTTGGGACAGAAGAGGGCCTAGAGGTCAGAGCTTATGACGACGGGCAGGGGGCCAAAGGCTTAAAAGAAGGGAGCGGCTTAAGGGGTATGCGAGAGCGGCTGGAAAAACTCGGCGGACGCCTCGAAATCAAAGCTGTGCCGGAAGAAGGTTTTCGTTTAAATGTCAGTATACCCCTTTCAGGAGGTGAGGTGTGATTCGGGTCTGCTTGGTGGAAGATCAGACCATTGTCCGCCAAGGCCTTCGGGGGTTGCTGGATCTGGTCGATGACATTCAAGTAGTGGGTGAGGCAGTCGACGGCGAGGAAGCACTAGCGCAAGTTTACGGAGCCTTGATTTACTCCTTGCAAAACGAAACCTCCTAAGAGACTGATTTCAATTAGATTTAGCCGGCTGGAGCCACTTTTTTGAGGGCTTATGGTATTACCCTATTATTTTTCATCTTTTTCCTTGACATGCTTGATTATTCATGATATGTATTACCCTACTATGGCTTGTCTCATCGATAAGAAAAAGAAAGGTCGCCTCTACACCTATTGGGTGCGATCGGCCCGAGTCGAGGGCCAACCTCGCATTGTCCAACAAGTCTACCTGGGCCCCAAAGAGCGTGTGCTCGAGGAGATTAAACAGGCCTACACCCGGGGCAAAACCCCGGGGCCCTCTCCTTTGCGGCGGGTGCAGCACAAGGAGTTTGGGGCCTCGGCTCTGCTCTGGCACTGGGCCCAAAGACTGCAACTGGTCGAAATTGTGGATCGTCACGTGCCGGCCGTCCCAGTCAAACGTCGTACCCAACTCTCGGTGGGCGAGTATCTGGTGATTGCCGCCATCAACCGGGCTATTGATGCCCGCAGCAAACGAGCCCTTTATGAGCACTGGTACCAGCACAGCGTGCTCTCACGCCTGTGCCCGGCCCAGGAAACCGAGCTTAGGAGCCAGCGCTTTTGGGATCATATGGACCAGGTCGAACAGGCCCATATTGAGGCCATTCAGCAGGATCTGCTGGGGCGTCTGGGGGAGCTGTTTCCTTTAGGCCAGGAGACGCTTCTCTATGATACGAGCAATTACTTTACCTTTATCGATACTTTCAACGAGCGCACCGAGCTGGCCCAGCGGGGACACAATAAGCAGAAGCGCCACGATTTGCGCCAGCTTTCCCTGGCCCTCTTTGAAGATGAGAAGACGGGGTTGCCACTGTATCACCAATGTTATGCGGGCAACCGTCCGGACGTGAGCCAGTTCACGACGGCTTGGCAGGGAATGATCCAGGCCTGGATGAAGGGCCTGGGCAGAAAACCTCAGCAGCTGACGCTGGTCTTTGATGGGGGCAACAGCTCGAAAAAGAACGCGGCCCGGCTCGAGGAGGCCAGGCTTCACTATGTGGGAGCCCTTCCGGGACGCTGGGTGCCCGATCTTTTAAAAGTGCCGCGCGAAGCCTACCAGAAGTTGACTCTGCCCGGGACGAAGCACCTGAAGGTGTACCGATCTGATCGCCAGCTTTGGGGGAAGGAGCGCACGCTGCTGGTGGTGTTTTCTCCTTCCTTTTATCGAAAACAACGAGCGGCGATGAATCGACTGCAAGCCAAAGTCGAAGGGCGACTGCTGGAGCTGGCCTGGGCCATTGAGCGCTGGGGGGAGTCGCGTCAGGGAGCAGGATATACCGAGTCTTCGGTGGAAAAGAAAGTCAAGCGATGGACGGGTCGGGATCATCTGGGGGAGTTTTTAAAGGTCGACTGGAGAGCCGAGCAAGGCAAAGTGGTCGAGCTCAACTGG
>JALLON010000199.1 GCA_027717925.1 Acidobacteria bacterium AH-259-G07
TGACGGGGAGAAACGCCAGCTCTTCGTCTGTAGAGGGCATCGACACATCTAGCTCCCGCCGTTTCAGAGGTCTTCGCTCGCTCGGGACCGTCTTGCCAGGCGGGACGGGATTGAAGACGATGGCCGGCTGGGTGCTGTTGCCAAGGTTGGCGGCTCTCAGCTTGTCGTAAGCCGCGAGAGGACTCCACTCCCCGTTCAGCCTCTCGATGATCGCCTCTTGCTCTTCGCGCGTGAAGGCCAACCCGGCGATCTTTTGCGCGGCCTCGATCATCTCGATGGTGATGATATCCGCGTCTTGCGCCACAGCCGTGAGTGCTCCCGGCATCAGCGTCGACCCGAAGCCTGCTGCCGAGAAGCAGGCGATGAAGCGACGGCGGTTCAGGGCTAATCTTTGCTCATCCATTGCTTTCTCCTCTCGAACTCTTCAAATGGAAGAATTTAGACTAAACTCTTCGCTCTTGCAAAGCAATCTCACCTGATGACTTTATATCGAAACTCGAAGAATAGATGGGTCGATTCTTCCTACAATATCTAGGCTGAAGCTACGGTCCCCGCTAGGTTCCATTAGCCACGCGAAAACGAGATTCGAACCTCAACACAGTTTCCAAAAACTCATGTGGAAGTCGCGCTTTGACCTCTCTTGCTACTTCAACTGGCAATTGTCCATAGTACGCTTCGGCAATACCGCCCGCGATACAAGCCATCGTGTCCGTGTCGCCTCCCAGAGAAATAGCATTCCTGACTGCACTCTCGAAATCTTCGGAGTCAAGGAAACAGATGATCGATTCCGGAACTGATCCCTGACACGAGATATCGAAGGTGTAGCTTGCCCTGATTTCTTCTACGGTCCGGTCCATCTCGTAGCCAAATCGCTTGGAAATTTCCTCCCTCAATTCATCTTTTGCACTTCCTGTCCGCGCCAGAAACACTGCCAGGGCGGTGGCCTGTGCACCGCGAATACCCTCCTCGTGGTTATGGGTGACCTCAGCACTCCTCTTGGCTTCTAACAGGATCTGGTCCACGGATTCAAACGCATACCCCACCGGGGTGACCCGCATCGCGGATCCATTGCCCCAGCTGTTGTAAGGACCCTTCGAAGGATCAGCCAACCAGCCCACGAAGTAACCGCCGTAACCCCGCCCCGGATACCTATTACCGAAATCCCGAAGCGCGGCGCCGTAGTCCAGGCCATCCAAGATGGCCACGGCTACAGCTATCGTCAGAACAGTATCGTCAGTGAAGCAAGAGTGCAGTGCGAACAGTGGAAAGTCATATTCCTTCGACCCTAAGCCTTCGTACGGCGAACCAATAATGTCGCCTGCTATCGCCCCGAGCATATCCTGCCTTGATCAATCACATTAGTCCGTCGACACCAGCCGCCAAACCAGTTGAGGACGACGATCAATTCGTCGCGTGCGGATGTCTCCTCTGTCTGGGCACCTTCCTTGAGCATCAGGAAGCGCTGGAACCGTTTTCTCCACCACGGGGCGCAGGGACTCGTACTCTGGTTCATAGAAGTAGGAGTAGCTGTCTTTGAACTCCTCCCAGTAATCCTCCAGGCACTGCTAAAAGGCCGTTCTTTCAGGATGACGTTGCCGGTAGGTGCCACAAGCTCGCTGCTCCGCCCTTACTGACAGGCGAAGTTGCCCTCGACCCAGTTCGCCGGATCGTTCTCCCCCCCGGCGGGCCCGACGTAGACGGCCCGCTCAGGGTAGGCACAGACACGCCTCTCGTTGTCCACCACCCCATCCGTACTGTGGGTTGCGACGACGAAGTCCGGCGCGTTGCCGTTCTCTACCCAGTCCACGAGCGGCTCGAGCTTGTCCCAGCGGTTGGGGCCCGGCCCGCCACGGCAGTGACCCATCCCCGGCACCATGAACAGCCTGATTCGATCCCTCGCGGCCTGCATATCGCCCATGAACGTGGTTGCCACAATGTCCTTGTAGTGATCCAGAGTCGGTTCGGGGTGGGGCCCCGCGTCAGCCCAGCCATGGTACAGGATGAGCTTACCGCCGTTTTTGATGAGAAATCGCGTCAAATTCGGATCGGTCGCATCGGTGATCGACATCATCAAATCGGCTCGACCCGCCGTGAAATCATCGACATTGAATTCCCACCAGGCCCATTCCGGAGGGGTCCGTGTCTTATCCGGAACATGAGAGAGATCGGCGAGGTTCGGCGGTGGGACACCCGGGTCGGTCTCGTAAAAGAGATAATTCAAATGATTACCTGTATTGCGGAGGAAGCTAGGGGCCATTGAGTTCCCTGCGTGGGGAATAATCTCACGCGGCCAATTAAATTCCGAACCGAACGACTTTCCTTTGTAGATGGAAATTCCTTCGCTGTCATGGGCACCCGAATACACGTCCTTGATTGTCTCCACTTGTGCCGCCGTGAAGCAGTCGTCGGCGTTGACATCGCCAGGACACATCCGGTCTGCGAGATCGACTTCTGGATCAAAATCGCAGCTGAGCGGGTCATCGATCACGCCGTCAGTAATTCCGTCATTCGTATCGCATTTCGCCAGCACGGCCTCCTGCAGCATGGTCAGCTTCGTCAAGCTGTCGAAGGAGCCATCGCCGTCCGTGTCGAAGGCCAAGTTGCCCGCAAACTCATTCCGGAACAGCCGCTGCAACGTCCAGGCACTGTTCGCATGCATGGCCTGATAGAAATTCACGGGCGCGCCAGCCACGATCCCGTCAAAGTCGGCGGGGTACCGCTGGGCTTCCATCAGACCCTGACGACCGCCCGTAGAGCACCCCTCGTGGTAGGAATAATCGGGCGGCCTGCCGTAGTACGCGCGAATGATCCTCTTGGCTGCGTTGACTGTGAGATGCACCGCCCGGTGGCCAAAATCGATTTCCGCCTGCCGGTTGTTGAAGGCGAAGGAGGCCCCCGGTTCAGCGCCACCGTCATGGCCCGAATTGCTGTTGGCCACGGGGTACCCCTGAGCCACACGGTGGTCCCAAAAACTCAGGCGCCCGTCCTTTAAGCCATCTCCCCGATTTAGAAACCGGCCGTTCCAGTTCTCAGGCAGTGGAAGTTGGACGTGAAAACGGATGGCAGGTGCGATGTTTCCTTTGACATAGCAGTACCGAACGACGTCATAGCCGAGGCGCGAAGCACTTGACTCGTCGACCTTCCGCACTTCAGCCGACGTAATGGTGAGGTTTTGAATGTCCGTCAGTGCAGCGCAAGCCGACTCCTCCTCCGTTGGTCCTGGTTTCGCCAGTCCTACGCAAGGTGCCAGAACCAGCGCCAGAATCGATGTCGAAACTAGCATCTTGTATCGTCGTCGCATCATGACCTCCCGTGTCAGAAGACTGGGTCGAAGAGGCTCGGTCCAGGTGCCCAATACACCTCGCCCGTACCGCCAGCTCCTAGCTTCTCGATGATCTTGTAATGGCTGATGGTCTTGCCGAGCACAACTCCCCCTCACTCTGCAATGCAGTTGTGCCCAATGTTACGCCTAGAGAGGGTTAAAGGCAACGGGCGGGATGGGAATCACAAGAAACTGGAGAAACCCTAGTGGCCAATCTTATAGTGGAAGTTCAAAACGCATTGGAGCCATTCTCCCTAACATTTTTTAGGTGAAATTATTCCTCCGTGGGCACCAGCCGCCGTGATCAAGCACGCACCGCAAGCAGACCGAGACGTCCTCCCATATCCGTCCCTTCGCCCTTAAAGACCTCAGGTGAGCAACCTTTGTGCGCAGAATGGAATTTTAAGCCAGCCTGTTCTAATAGTGCTACTGGCACTGTCAAGTTATCGAGCCAACCGCGGATACCCACGCGGAGTGTGCCGCCTTCGGAGTTTTCGGGCATATTCAGGCCCGAACTTTAGGCACCAAAATCGGATGGCCTCGTAAGAGACGATTATCCCTCGTTCCGCCAGCAGATCCTCCACGTGTCGAAAGCTGAGGGTGAAGCGGTAGTAGAGCCAAACGGCGTGGCTGATGATTTCGGGTGGAAAACGATGGCCTCGATACAGTGATTTCATCGAGTGATTATCGCTGATGGCCGCTCAACTTGACAAAGCCTGGCCGTGGGTAAGCACTGCGGTTGACGGACGATGGTACAATCCGTTCATGCCCATGGAAACCGAAAAGCAACGAGCTATCAAAGCGCTCCGAACCCTTCCGGACGACGCCACGATTGAGGACGCCATTGAGCGGCTGTGTTTCATTGCGAAGATTGAGGAAGGTCTTCGCCAGTCTGAGGCAGGGTGTGTCGTACCTCACGAAGAGGTCAAGAAGCAGTTCTTGACGTGAGGTTCATCCTCTGGACGGACCGAGCGCGCGAGGACCTGGCTGCCATCCAAGCGTTCATCAGCCAGGATTCACCGCGCTATGCAGAGGTGGTCGTCGCAAAGTTGATCTCCGCCGTTGAACGGATCGCGTATTTCCCGGAGTCTGGTCGAGCGGTACCTGAGTTCGCAGACCCATCGGTGCGCGAGGTGATCTCCCCACCGTACCGCATCGTTTACCGACTGGTTGGCGACGACGGGATTCACATTCTCACCGTTCATCATGGCGCGCGAAGCTTTCCGACGGATTTGTAGCCGGGGTGCGGCCCAACAAGCGACCGAACCTGTCGGCGCCTCCTGTTACGGCCCGTGCGTGAGCACGTCCCGGGCCAGTCGGCGCCGCAGGTTAGCCGCGGCCCGTTAGCCCGACGTGAAGATGACGACCAAGCGCAGCCCACAGGAAGTCAAATGGTGAAGATGCTTGCTATCAGCTCGCTCCTCCTGATGAGTACTACGGCGGCTCACGCCATCTGCCCAAAGCCAACGCCGAAAGTCTGCAGCAGCTTTTTCGAAAGCGACGCGGTCTGCACTGGGACCGTTAACTCTCAGGAGGCAGTCCACGATCAGGATGACTTCATAGAAGGCTGGCTCTATCGACTTCGGGTCACGCAGGTATTCCGCGGCGTCCTAGGACAGACAGCGGTAGTGTACACGCCAAACGATAGCAGTCGGCTACTTCTGGAGGAGGTAGGGCGCGAGTATGTGCTCTTCGCCGGTTTGCCATTCCCGGGCTTTTCGATATGCATGTGCACAGCGGCAGGGCCAATCCCGAGGCATTCCTGGCCTACGGCGTCACCTCGGTGCGCGATACCGGAGGTTGGCTT
>JALLON010000002.1 GCA_027717925.1 Acidobacteria bacterium AH-259-G07
CGCGAAAGTCCAATCTGCCATCGAGTGCGTCACACGCGTTCCGCGTTCTAACAGAAAAAAGGCCTCGCTCTTGGGATGCGGAAGAACCCTGTCGCGGGCGGCCGCATAGGCGCTCAGGGCGGTTTGCGTTGATGGGTGCACGTAGATGAGCCGTGACTTCCCGAACTTCGTCCTTCGCAGAAAAAGAACCCCCTCGACCAGATTCACGTCCCCACGGTCCAGAAGCAGTGCTTCGCTGACACGCATCCCGCTGACGGCCAACAGTCCGAACACAGTCGAATAGGTATGACCTCTGAGCCCCCGGGGAGACGGCAGCCCTGCGGCGGTTTGCACGAGTCGTTCGATCTGCTCGACGGTATAGATGTAGGGACGCCGACGGCGATAGCAGTACGGGAGAAGTCCTGGCGGCGGAACTTCCGTCTGAGGATCCAGGGTGCTTAACCAAGCAGCGAATCGACGCGCCATTCCCAGCCTCCAGGACCAAGTGGCGGGCTGGACACCCTCCGCCTGCGTGGCCCAGCGCACCGCAAGGTCGGTGGTGATGTGAGCGGCTCCTTCGGCTTCCAGGAAGCGAACGAAGTTGCCCAGTTCGCACCGGACCCTGCGGAGCTGGTAGCCAAGACTCTGGCGTAGGGCGAGATACTCCTGAAGTCCTTGTTGGATCGGGTTCATCGCTCACCTCCCATCGTCGGCCAAGGCTGAGCGAGCTCGCGCAGGCTGCCACTGTCCACTTTGGCGTAGATCCGGGTCGTGGCCAAACTGCGATGCCGGAGAAGCTCCGCCAGCTCTGCCAGGGATGCTCCCTTTCGTAAAAGATTGGTCGCCAAGCTGTGGCGAAGCAGATGAGCGCCCTTGAACGGTGGCTTTAAGCCGGCGCGTGCAAGAGCACGCCGCACGAGGTTGGTTACTGCAGCCCTGGTGAAGCCGCGGCGTGGAGCCTTCATCCGTAGAAAAACGCAGCGAGATGAACTCTGTGGACGGTCGCGGCGCAGATACGCAACCAGCGCCTCTCCAACCTCCGACAATAGAGGCAGTCGATGACGAATCTGGCCTTTTCCCAGAACACGAATCTCTCCCGACCTCCAGTCGATGTCTTCCAGCTGCAGGCTCGCCACCTCGCCCGCACGCAGTCCAAGCCGTGCAAGGAGGAGGAGAATGGCGTAATTACGACGCCCTACAGGTGTGCTTCGGTCGCAGCTTCTTAAGAGTTGCTCCACTTCTTGGTCGCTGATGTACCGAGGAACCGTGGCCTGTGCCCGGCATGGGACTGACAGCACAGAAGCCGACAGATCAACGGTTGTCTCTCCTTCTTGTACAAGAAAGCGGAAAAAGGAACGGAGCGCCGTGACCATTAACTGCGCACGCTTGTGTCCTACAGAGGAGGCGTCCTTGATGACGAAGCTCGAGACGTCTCGGGCGTTGAGCTGTCCTACCGCGACTGGTTCTTCACCGAAGCGCTCCCGCAGAAACCGGTGGACAAACCATCTGTACCTCTGGATCGTCGCGTCGGTCAGCCCGCGCTCCTCCCGCAGATACGCATCATATCGCTGCTCCAGCTCCAGTATCGGCCCCTTGTCCGGGCTGGCCTCAGCGCCAAGCCCAATCGCACCTCCTTGATGTTGCAGGTATTCAACGAAGTCCCGCAGAGTTTGCCGATCTCCATTCTTCAGTCGAAGTCGGCGTTGGTATGCGGTTAAAAACGCCTCCGCCGTGTTCGTATGGACAAGATCTGCGACAGTCCGCCTGGTCCGCCGAAGCCACTCCCCAAGATGCGAGAGAAACCGTAGCCGTATCTGGACAGTCAGGCGGCTGTAGCCTGCCTCCGCCAAAGTGGCTACGAATGCATCCAAGTGATCTCCGAGTCGACCCGTGCGGAGTCTTTGGATGACCTCCGGTCCGAAATAGTTCTCCAACATATCTTCTCCTTTCCGGCACTATGGCCAACAGGAGAAGACGCTGGATTATGCCGCGTTGTCAAGCTCGGATCGGAACCCAACAACGCCGCGGTGGCAAGCTTCACAAGCGGTCTGACATCGCGCCCGGAGGAACTTCACAATGCTCACGGCATAATCCGGGACTCGGCATAATAGCCATTATTCCGACATCGGAATAATGGCTACTTCGAGCCCCTGATTGAGGAAATCCAACGGCAGCCTTTTCCTCCGGGCTACCGGGACTATCTCGAGGCCCAGCTTCGAAAGTTCTCCGGGCTGTGGAAAAAATCGGCCCCATCCAGCCGCCAGAGGGGCAAAGCCACAAAGCCTGGTAGCGCAAAAAAGTAACAGGCAAAAGGATGAAAAGATGAAAAGAAGAAACGAGATGATGCTGATGATCAACTTTGGGTGGGTCACTTTTCCATGATCACAGGTGGGTCACTTTTCTCTTGTCAAAAAGACGTTTCGCTCGCCTCGTTCAATTCCTCCTACGTACGTCGGATGAAGGCCAGCTTTCTCAGCCAGTTTCTCTTGTGACCAACCTAGATGTGTCCGTAAGTGCCGGACGCGCTCGCCCAATCTGCTACGGATCGTCTGCATCGTCTCCTCCCCTCCATCTTTTAAGTTGCGTTGGGACTTACTTCCACAGACGATAAGAGTTTGATAGCTGGACAGATATACTATGAGTACTATATAATGCCTGAGATGCGCCTAACGGCTTCACCTTATGGCAAAGTCAGGAGGACAGCAGGACCTGAAACGATGAGTAAAAGGACGTTTTCAACGGTGTCTCTCGTGCTGTTTTTCGCTATTGTGGCTCAGGCCTTCGCTCGGCCAGAACCCGATCGGAATTTCCCCGTTCTCTTATGCATCCCTTCTATTGACGATACTTCAGGGATTATGACGGGTATCGCCTTACTCAACTCAAGTGGAGAAGATGCACGTGTCCAGCTCATCTATCGAAACAATGAGGGGAATGATGTTGGTTTTACGGAGTTTACCGTTACTGCGAGGACTCAGTTTGCTGCAATGGCCCAAGGTGTCTTCGGGGAGTCCTTAAAGGGATACATCGAAATACGAGCTGGATGGGAGGGAGACATACATGCCTTTTACTTGAGATTGGACGCCAAAGTGGAAACGATGGATGGTGCGGTGGCGACCACATATCGGGAACCTTGGCGTTTTCAAGTGCCGCAGTCAAAAGCTGACCAATTGGTGACCTTATATTTTGTTAACGGTGCAGATATGTCTCGTCGTGATTTTGATGCCTACCGCGATGTTATATTTGATATCGTTTTTTACAACTCGAAAAAGGAAAAAACGATTCTCATCAGAAAGAAGATTAAGGCTGGCGGCCGCGGGGTCATAAATCTCATCGAACTTAGTAGAGAGGTTGGCGTTGAAGATCAGATGAGGGAGGGCGGCTATATTGAGATCAGCCCGGGTAAGGCTTACATAGCTGCAATTGTGGAAGTAAGAGACCAAGAAACCATGCTCATCATTCCCGAGGCGACACGAGATTATCTCGTGGGCAATGAATTAACTTTTCCTCAACTGGCAGTTGGTGGAGGTTCCTTTACCGAAGTTGATTTCATAGCAGAATTCAATTGGGCCCCTGTCACAATAACCGCGTTTCGGGATGACGGTACAGTCCTTGCAAGCAAGGAGTTCAGATCAGTTGATCGAGTCTGGGGGCGCCTAAGTGATCTTCTCGATATTGTGCCAGAAGGAACAACGACCGGGTATCTCGTAGCGGATAGAGTTCGCTTCGGGAGTGTACGGTACGGCTTTGAGAATAAAACGATTGTTAACACTCAATACAACAGACCTACAGATACCCTCTACTTTGGCCACGTAGCCAACGCTGTGGGTTTTTGGACAGGGTTGGCGCTCTTGAATCAAAATCCTGGCCCAACAGAGATAACTATAGAGATCTTCGAAGCCAACGGAGTAAAATCTGGGGAAACAACCTTTACCCTCAAACGCAACGAAAAAATCGCCAGACTCCTGACCGAACTTGTGCCAGAAACTGATGGCCAAGCCGGAGGATACGTAAAAGTTACAAGTTCTCTACCAATAATGGGTCTTGAGATATTTGGACGCTATGACCTTGCTTCCATGGCTGTAGTCCCGCCAAATTAGGACCTCTGATCACAGTGGGGCATCTTTTTGCTGTTTCGTGACTCCAAAGCGACATCCAGTCCTTGACAAGGGCGTGTAAGGGGTCGATAATCCCCCCCCTAACTTAAGAAATCAAGGGCTACAGATTACATACAGATATCCAAAACTGAAGGGAAATAAAACTTTTCAGCACCAAACCGCTTTTGCAACAGAGTGGTTCTAAGGGGGGACCATGTTTAGAAAAATCTCTTTCCTAGTATTCCCAATCTTTATAGTTTGGGGCGTGTCAGCATTCGCTTTAGAGGTGTTGACCAATGAAAAAATTATTGAGTTGGGGGAGGCAAACGTTTCAGATGAATTAATCTTGACGCTCATCACCAATTCCGAGTGCAACTTTGAAATAGATGTTGACTCAATTCTAGCTTTAAAAGCCACGGGTGTCTCCGAGCGAATAATTCAGGCAATGATAAAGACGTCGAGTGCGTCCACTCCAGAGAACCTACCTTCCGAAGGTTCCAAACCAGCACTCTTAGTTCCAGCTGCAACTACTCCCCCAGATGAAGGTTTAGTATTGCCCACAGAAGTGGGTGTGTTTTATTCGAAAAACAGTGACAGTCTAATTGAAATCGAGCCGGAGATTGTCACCTGGAAAGAAGGTGGTATTTTCAAAAAAATAGCGACAATGGGTATAACCAGAGGTCATACGAATGGGTTGGTTCGCGGAGCGGTGAGCAAATACAAAATTAATGGAAACGAAGACCTTTACATTTATACTATGGAGGGCACATCAGCCACGGAGTACCAGTTGCTTCGCTTGGATGAAAAAAAGGATCGCCGGGAATTCCGGGCCATCACAGGGGGCATTTTCCATGCATCGGGGGAACTTGATAAAAATGCTGTTTATTTTGAACCGAAAAAAATAACCTCTCGAACCTACAAATTTAGACTCCCAGATCTAGCTCCTGGTGAGTACGGTCTTTTGGCGCCTGGCGGTATGAGAGGTGAAACTACACTTGGTTCAGGGAAAATGTATACATTTAGTGTGGGGAGATAGCACCTCACTGCGACTTCTGTACGGCTCATATTTGTATCTTGACACAGGATAGAAAACAGTTATCCAAACTGAAATGAAGCGCAACTATCTTTTGACCGAGCCTAATTATTCGTCCTCTTCTTCTGTGATGACACCGGTAGGTAGCTCTCCAGCAGTTTCAAGCCAATGAAGAACAATGCCTCCCAGTATGACAATGGTCAGAATAATGAACCAAACGAGAGGTAGCTTTTCTTCGGATTTTGCGTGAGGATGGGGTCGCGAGTTTTGGCGGTTTGGTTGGATATTTTGGGTTGGTTGTGGGGGCGGGGTGTGAGGAGAAGTTCAGGTGGGGGTCACATAAGTCTGTGTGAGTAGCGTATGCGATAATAAGAGGGAGTTTGTATGTCCAAATTTGAGCAGAGAGGTATTAGTCTGCTTCACTCAGGTGTACGTCTGCTTCACTCAGGCAGCAAACGAATACGGATCGAGAAAAATGGCCACGACAATCATCGCGAGAAAACCGATCAAAAACGCCAGGAAAACTGGTCGCACTTTTCCCCTCACTTCTTGTTCTGTCGCGTTTGTATCCAGACCAAAGACCCAGTCCGCTAAAGGTTTCACCTTTGGCCGCTCGAAAATGTAGGCGGCCAGTATGAGTAGGATCATCGAGCCGTAGACGCCGAATGTGAGGTACGCGATCGGTTTCAAGACGAACCTTGGCACAGTACTTTGGGGAATCAAGATAAGAAGGGTCGGCCACGCAGCGATGACTAAACACAAGAGATAGAAGGCGATTCCCTTCAGGATCCGCCCCAGTGCCTCCCTTCGAGCTTTCCGTTTTTTTCTCCGCTCTATCTGTTCCAGACCGAGCCTCTCCGCCTCACTGATCGACTTAGCGGTCCGTTCGCGTCCTTCCCACTGCCGTGGGGCAGGCACCTGTTGCGCCTTCTTCACGTTGAGTGCGAGTGCGATATCCCCTCCATTGTTGAATGCTTGGCTCTGTGGTTCAGGGTCCTTTAACTTGTCATGAAGGGCACGAAAAAGTTGCTTGAGAGTCAGAACTGGTTCATCGACATGTGACAGTCCAGAACCGAGGACGCCCAGTAGAGCGCTGGTGAAGGTGGTGTATGTCTTGTCCTTCGGAGCTAAGGATGGGTCGTTAGCGTGCGACGAACAGAGTACGAACGCGTCGCCTGCCACCTTGGGGCTGGACCCCATTAAGCTCTTAATGGCCTTGCCGCTGTAGCAACAGTCCAGGATGAGGATCTTCCTTTTCGCCTTTGAGCGCTTCATGATGCCGCTCACCCTCTTGAATGGAAGGGAATTCAGGTCCTTTTGCTGCAGAGTTGTCTCAGGGGTTGCCAACAGGAGTTCCGAGCTGTTCTCGGCTGAAATTAGCCCGTGACCCGCGTAGTAGATCAGAAGGGTGTCAGTGGCGGCTTGTGCGAAATTGTCAAGTTCCACACCGATTTCAGTGAGGGGTTGGTCAACTAAAGGAAGGAGATTCTCTTCGGGGATGCCTACGATCTTTGGATTGATGAGAACATCTTTGAAAGCGTTAAGATCCCGCTTCGTCTGGTTAAGCTTTTCAAGAGCAGGATCGCTGGTTTTAGTTGTTGCGATGAGAACGGCTCGTGTTTGCTCGGGATCAAACGACAGTCCCTCATTTGTCACAGCTCGCCTCCTTAGCTTTCCTTCAGCTCGCCAGACAGGGCGTTTTCGATCGTCTTCCTGATCCGGTCCTCATCAGTCAAGTGCGCTCCCTCGATGGTAATCGTGTTGCGGCCGCTGGAGATCTCGAGCCGGCATGAAGGATCTGGTGGTCTGGCTCTAAAGTGATTCACGAGCGAACCTGCGAGGGCAAGAAGCGGGGGGGCTAGCTCAGCAATTGCCGTCAATATGGTAACGGCGTCTCCAAGGGTGCCAGGCTTGGGCGGAAGGTTTCGCAGTTCAACGTTAAGGTCGTCTATTTCTTCGTCTCTCACCCATTTTTCAACCTCGCGAATCTCCTTCTCGGACTTAGGCCCCTTCAATCGCAGCTGCAGTTCCATCACACCCTCCCGAAAAGCGAGTCTGGCTTGCTTTCGCTATGCGCTTTCTAGAGAATGTGTCTTGGATACCACCTTTTCTGCAAAAAAGTCAAGGGTCAACTTAATTAATGTCGGTAACATGTGAAATGTCCGGTCGATGTAGCAAGTGAAGTGTCCGGTCCAAGCTGCGGGTTTAGGCCCGGTGATAGTGTTATTTCTCTTAATGACCAAGCCCTTTCGTCGTTCGGCGGCATTTCCGAAATGATCTCTCTTGCGACTTCAGGTTCTTCCCCTCTGAAAATATCTGTCCTGCGTCGCGGTGATCTGATTGACTTGAATTTTTTGATTCAATAGGTTCTTACCTGTGTACACCAGGTGCGGATACGCAAGAAGGCAAGGGGTTGGATCGCTGTTTCACGAGTGCTATATTGAGGCCGTCCGTAATACATAACGTTCGAGAGTGCGAAAATATTTT
This sequence comes from Acidobacteria bacterium AH-259-G07, assembly GCA_027717925.1. Classification (GTDB taxonomy): domain Bacteria; phylum Acidobacteriota; class UBA6911; order RPQK01; family JADFOI01; genus JALLOL01. The sequence goes on from JALLON010000002.1 coordinate 7,594, forward strand.
TGACCGCAGCAAAAGCGCGCTATATTGAGGGATTCTATTTAGCACGCGGCTATATGGGGTCTGATTATTGACTTTATGTTATACAACCACGGGTGATGTAGAAGATGCCCGATCGACTCTGGATTACTTACGCGTGGGCTGACAACGACGAGGGCGATTTCGACTACCTCGTTAACGAGCTCGAAGACGCTGGAGTGCCTGCGATCTACGACAAAATCGCACTCGTGCCTGGGCAGAGACTTTGGGAACAGATTGCCGAGCAGATCACCGACGGCGACCTCGGGGGATGGGCGTGTCTCCTTACACCTACCAGCGTGAGGAGTCAGGCGTGCCGTGAAGAGTTGGACTATGCACTGAATAGGGCGCTGAGCACGCAGGGCGAGGGGTTTCCCTTGATAGGGCTTCTCCACAGTGTGCCGGTTGAGGAAGTTCCGCCCGCGTTGCGTGTGCGATTGTGCGTGGATCTTGCCAGTCCCAACTGGATCGAGGAAGTTCGTGCCGGATTGGAGAGGCGTGCACCACAGCGACCTCGGACTGACACGGGCGATCTGCGCGTAGCGCTACACCACCCATACATGGGAAACAGCGAACTCTACGCGGTTGAGTTCCGTCCTCGATTTGGCGAGTTACGATACTGGCGAATCGCCTACCCGAGCGATGAATCGGATCCTGTGCACCGCGGTACAGGTCCGTCTGGTGCTGGCGGCGTAGGGGGTATGTTGACTGAGTTCCTGGAGGGCAATGTCGAGCTCGAAGGAGAACAGATGAAATTTTTTGGTGCTGGCAACGCAATAACTCCCGGAACCGCAGCGTACGTCGTCTTTCGAGACAGGAATCCGGGCTTTCTTGCGTTCGGTGTGACGAACGAGCCCTTTGGTATTCCTCGCCAGTGGATTACGGTACGGTTTGATTAACTACGGTTTCAGTGGCCGGATAACAGGAGCTAGCAGCTACTATCACACCGGCATGGGAGATGTTTTTGTTGGCACGCTGTTCGCCATGGGCTTATTCCTCTTTTCATACAGGGGGTACATACGTTCAGACGACATTGCTGGTGATCTAGGTTGCGTATTTGCAATTGGTGCGGCGCTGGTGCCGACTACTCCCGACAATCCCGCTCCAGGTGATGTCCCCCTCATCGGATACCTCCACGTCGCCTTCGCTGCGTTGCTCTTTCTTACCCTCATCTATTTTTCGCTATTCTTGTTCACGAAAACAGATCCGAACCGGCCAGCTACAAGAAGAAAGCTTCAAAGGAACTGGGTCTACAGGGCATCCGGATACCTAATGAGCCTTTGCATAGTGCTAATTGTCATCTCACTGACTGCTTTCCTTCCCTAGCACCGGGTCAGCTCCCATGTCCATAACCAAAAAAGAACTCCAACAGATCCTGAGCACTCAAACGAAAGAGTTTAAGGGTCATACTGACCAACGATTCGGCGTGCTTGAAAGGAATCTAAGAAAAGAGCTGAAGCGGTTTGCAGATAAAGAAGATTTCGCTCAACTAAGAAAGGAGATGAGGCTTCTGGCAACTAAGGAAGATCTCAATCAACAGATCGAAGGTTTGGCTGCTATGGTAAATCGCGGTTTTGACGATATCAAATCTCAACTTGATGTTCGAAAGACTGTTCGAGAACACGGACGGAAAATCTCAAGGTTGGAACGAGCACTCAATATTAAACTCTAGGCAGTTCAATAGATAGAAAGAGAAAAAAGCCAGCGATTGCTGGCTTTTTGACTAGGAAATTATCTGAACCAAGGTCTCCTTTATCTTTTTGATCTCTCAAACATGTTTGGTAGCAAGAGACTCGATGGCTGTCAATGAGCGGGGTTGGCTGGGTGTCGGGTTCTGTCCTGTTCTGAGTGGCAAAATTCGGGTCCTGGGGGTGACAGAATTCGGGGCTTTGGGACTCGGATTTTGGCGGCAGAATTCGGGGCATTTGGACCTGGATTTTGCGTGAGGTGTGGGACGCGGATTTTGGCGGTTTTGTAAGGAATTTTGGGTTGGTTGTGGGGTTTTTGGGGGTGGAAATACTAGAGTGAAGAATTTCTGGGAGGAACGAAGTGGTGAAAATCAAGTTGCATTCTCATCTTCAAGCAGAGATTCGAGTTCACTGATGCGAGCGGTTGCCAGCCGTTCTTTTTCTTTGTTGTATATGAGAGGCCAAATTGTGCCTCCTTCGTAAGCACTCGCTACGAGCTCTGCATGAAGATCACAGAAAACTTGCCAGACAGAATGACCCCAGTCTAAGAGTCGGCGCCGACTGGGCTGTAATCTAGCACTTAGCTTTTCGTAAACTTCTTCTAGTTGATGGTGTGCACGATTGTAGTTTTCGGCCGCGATTTCATTCAGTTCGGCTTGAGTTACCACTTCTCGTTCGGCCCTCGTTAACGGAGGAATGCCTGCCTCATCTAGCTTGCACATCAGTAAGCTCGCAAGATACAGAAAATGGACTGCCCTTTCCCGCTCCAATTGGATGTTATGGTGAGCTTTTGGATTGCGTATACCAGTCATCGCTCCTGCGAAAATCTGCATGTACCCTTGCTGGATGTTCCTCCCAGTCTCTGTGTCTAAATCATCGAGCTTTATAATAGGTCTTTTTAGCGAAAAGGCGTGGGTCATTAGAGAAGCACCATCTCGTTCCTCGCCTGTTTCCGCTTTCACGTATTCCTTCACACGCTTATTTGCTTGTTTAAGAGCCGATTCGACAGCATCTGCCAAATGACCGTTCCGAAATTTCTGTTCGGAAACTGCAGTAATCTCGGGGTGAATTATTGACCAGTCCATGGTCCCGAATTGTAGCAGACTGCCGGGCAGTAGCGGGAAACCTTGAGGAAAAGAAAAAGAGGCTGGGTGGCTCTAATTTGTGGTATATCCGATATTTCTTGACAGCCTTCGAGACGCAGGAATAGGGTCCCATAGCCAATTATCTTTATGCGAAGAGTAGATCCAGTTATCCAGTAGACAGGCTTGAAAAAAGCAGTGGTTGTGCTATATATGAAGCATAACACTCAAAGTACCTCTCCCACTTTCATGAATAAAACACTGAAAATCATCGGTCTAGGTATCGCAGCAACTCTCGTACTTGTAGGCGTATTTTTAAACCTTTTCTCGCAGCAAAAAAGACTCGACGCTTCGGCCATAACTTTAGTTAAAACTGATTCACTCGACAAAGACATTCTATGGATCGGTACTAGGGATGGCTTGAAAAAGGCACTCGTTGAAGGGACGCAACTTCGTGGTTTGCAGACATTTCTTCGAGGCGAGGAAATAACTGATGTCGTCTTTGATTCTCCCAATGAAATCCTTATCGGATCTAGAAACGGTATCTATAAGATGGCACCTGATGGAACTCAGCTGTCAAACCTCACCGCAACCCAGTTCGGAGAAGTCCACGTCGTCGCTGTGACTCATGAACCCAACGATCCTCGTAAAATTTACGCGGTGGTACAAGACGGCCTGATCCGAAGTAAAGACGGTGGCATCACGTGGACGAGGATTAGAGAGGGATTAAACTTGCGTTATACTGCGCCATGGGGATCTGAACTCACTTATAACATTATATCAACCAGCCTCCACCAAACCCTTGACTCCGACACCATCTACGTAGGCACCAACGGTACTGGCATATTTAAAATCAGAATCGACCAGGACTTTTGGGTACCCGTCAATACTGGCTTGTCTCCCTCCATAGGTGCTGCACCTATAGCTCCCGTGGAATCTATCGCGGTAGACCCCCACAATCCTGACACTGTCTATATCACCCTAGAGGTTAAAGGTATTTTCAAATCAGTGGATGGTGGCCAAAATTGGATAAGGCTAACCCAAGGGCTCCCAGAAACTTACTATCACAGGACTGCTCCATCATTGGTCTCAATCGGTAAAACCGACAGAGTTGTCGCCGCAATAAATCGCCCTCTGCTTTCTCAAATAGAAGGAGCGGTTTTCCTTTCCATAAATAGCGGTCAAAGTTGGCAGAAGATAGCTCGGTTTGGCGAAGCAATTAGCCATCTTTCGATAATCGACTCGACAAGTGACATTCTTTTCATGGTTGATGAGCAGATCATTTGGTTGACTCCAAATGGCGATCGCTTTAATACGGTGGAATTTTGAACACTACATGATTTTTGGGAAGTTAAGAGGTGCGAAGAAAAACACTACTTTGTTTCTCCCTGCACATTCTTCTTTGCGGTGTTGACCCCCTCCTTTGTCAGCGCCCGGAGAATATTCATGTGGTCACTCTCCCTGCTCCACTTCTCAAAATCACTTCGGGTGAAGAATTTGATCCTCTTGCTCTTGCTATTGCTAACAGATTCTACGAAGCCCGAGGTGACGACTACGATTTCTTAACAATCTTTACGACCTTCTCTTTAGAGAATCCTGACAGCATACCTGCAAGATACCAGCCGGTAAGAAACGACATTGACGGCATCGGGCGAGATCTGTTCGACAAGTCAGACCACTTTTTCCCGGATGCCCAGAAGTTCCATCGACTCCAAGGCATCATTTTGATGTACGAGCTGGACCAATGGCCTGACGATTTTAATCAAAGGTTTGAGAGGAGCGCTTTTTCAACCTTCTCTGTTTTGGCTCAGGAGCTAGGCCACCGATGGGGTGCGTATATTCGTTTTAAAAGAGATGATGAAAGCAGAGAGGATCTTTTAGGTAGAAATAATGCACACTGGAGCTTTTACTTTAACACGCAAACGATCGCCCCTAGCGTAACGGGCAGGGACGTTTCCTCTTCGTCACTGCAAGGTAATGCCTGGCAGGAGAATGGAAATGGTACTTTTTCCACCATAGGCGATGGAGTTGATGGCTACAGCATGCTGGACCTGTACCTCATGGGTCTCGTGAACCTAGATACTTCGGAACGCTTCTCTTATATAAGCAATCCGTCGCGATCATCATTGTTTTCTTCTTTGCCAAGTAAGAACGATAACCCTAAGGTGGGTGTAACGGTCCGGGGCAAGCTAGAGTCTTTAACTCTGGCGGATGTCATTAACCAAGAGAAGCCACGCAATCCCGCTGTGGGACCCAACACTTTCAGACAGGCCTTTATCCTAGTCGAGAAAGAAGGAGAGCCTGCAACTGAGTTACAGATTTCAAAGGTAGATAAGATACGAAAGGAGTGGAAAAAATACTTTAATCAAGCAACATTTAGTCTGGGCCAGGTGGTTACATCACTGGTTAATAAGACCGGTCCCCTCCTATCCATCAATAAAACATCGTTTTGTGTTGGCGATACCTGGACTTTAGGGGTTACAGACGGTCAGCCGGGGAGCTCGGTATTTCTACACGTATGGAAAGACATTAATAATGATGGTGATTTTAATGATCCTGGCGAGGACACAGGCGAGTCAGGACCTTATGGAGATCCCATTCACGCAGATGGAACTTGGGATCTAGGCGGAACTTTCGATTCCAATGCAATAGGTAACTGGCGAATACAAGCCACAGTTGCTGAACAACAATCAAATCCCATTACATTTTCAATTCTTTCCGAGTGCGATACGACGGACCCGACGGTGGATGCGTTTCGAGTGAGCCCGGGCAGCGTCACGATCGGCAATCCCTTTACCATTTCCTACACAGCTTCTGACGCCGGAGGTTCTGGGCTGAACGGGGTGGAACTGAACCGAGCCAACGATCGTGGTGGGTCTCCGGTGAATTGGACCGCAATCGACAGAAACTCTCATTCCGGCAACGGCCCTGTTTCGGGCTCTTTCTCCGATGTGCCCTCTTCTGAAGGAACCTATTGGTATGGTGTGCATGCGGTGGATAATGCGGGTAACCGGACGCCCGAACCCAATCCACCAGGACCCATAAAAGTGACCGTTGACGAGGAACTCACCTTGTCGGTCTCATTGTTGGCGAGTCCCAGCAGCGGGAGTGCACCGCTCAATGGGGTGGATCTGACGGCCACTGTTTCCGGGTCAGCCACGGGGACAATCAATTACATCTTTTACTGCGACCGCTCGGATTCGGGGACCAAGATCACGTCTGGCTGGGCGGACAAGTTTGACGGTATCAACGACAACCCAAAGACGGCAGTCGATGCGTGTAACTACAACTCGGCAGGCACCTACACGGCCAAGGTGATTGCTGAGCGGGGCGATGCTCCACCGGCAGAGGCGAGGACCACCATCACGGTTTCAAGGCCGCCTCAGCCCACTCTGCGCATCGATGGAGACCTGTCCAGCACCCTCCAGCAGAATGGTGGAACTTTTCAATTTACCGGCTCTAATTACACACAGGACGGGAAAGTAACACGATATCTGCGCGATGAGAATGAAAACAAAACCATTCTGAAACCTACCCTTCCTAGTGATGACATGGCCGACAGCAACGGAAACATTGGTTGGCAGTTTGCGCCGGGGTGTGAGCATGCCCCAGGCGACTATACGATCTGGGTGGTGGACGAGGATACTAAAAGGAAGAGCAATACAGTTACCGAGACGATCACCGCCAGCGATAGCTGCCTGATTCCCCAGATCACCTACATCGATCCCCCCCAGGTGGAGCCGAGCACTTTCACCTTGACCATTAACGGAAAGAATTTCGACAGCGGAGCCAAGGATCAGGTCTACTGGAAGGCCACCGGAACATTGATTGGCAGCGGCGTGGAATCCGGCGACCTGATCAGCCTCAGCTCGAATCAGCTGGTGGTGAAGGAGCGGATGGACGGGGTCGAGCCGGGAACCTACCTGGTACGCGTGAAAAACGGAAACGGAAAACTCTCCAATGGTGTGGATCTGGTGGTTCTGCCAACAGTCACGTATGAGGGTCATTTTGCCTTCACTGGCTGGTCAAGTCCTGTTAGCAACGGAGATACTTTGGGCGAGCCTGGCGGAAACCAACTGGAAGCGATCAAGATTTGGCTGAGCGACTATGGAATCACTTATCGAGCCCACGTGGCATTCGACGGGTGGCTAGGATGGGTGTCGGATGGCGGGGTGGCGGGTACAACCGGGGAGGCCAAGCAGATGGAGGCGATTGAAATCAAACTCGTTGGTGCGCCCAGCTCTATCCATGTCTGGTACCGGGTGTACATTGAAGGTTTTACATGGCAGGGGTGGGCATCGGATGGAGCAACTGCCGGCACTGTCGGAGAGGCTAAAGCAATACAGGCCATTGAGATAAAAATCGAGGACTAATCCGTTGGGATTTTGTTGTGTGGTAGGTTGATTGTATGGGGAAGAGAAGCTAAGGGGCGTAAAATGGTTTGTCTATCATGAACGAGAGGCCACCTCCGCCAAAGCCGCCAACGCCACCTCAGCCACCACCTAAACCTCCTAGTCCTCCTCCGTCCGGGGTTAAGCGTCTGAGTTGATGCCATTGGTCATCTTGAGTGTTGAGTGATGTTGACAAATGATGAAATTCGGGGTGTGGTGAGGTTTTAGGACGCCGAGCACAAAAAAAGCCGACCATATGGTCGGCTTTACTTGTCTTAACGCCAAAAACTCTTAGTTCTTATTGCCGGTATCTGTCCATTGAGCGGGGGCGATAGTGAGGCAGATTGAACACAAGTTCTAATGTTTACAATGCGGATGGAATAAATACAAACGACCGGGGTGTAATTACCAGCTGTTTGGGGTCAAACGTCCGTTACTTGTTCCCTGTCTCATGGATTTGGTGAAGCCGTCTAATTGTGGTGGCTGCCTCTTTATATCGCGTTTTTTGCTCTGACTCAGGTGTGGACCAAAGTTCCTTGAGCTTGAGCTTTATTGTTTGCAAAATTTCTTCATCATTGAGGGTACCGATAGCGTTGTGCGTCCTAATTGCTGTTGCCAAATCACTATGGTCTAAAGCTGACTGAGCAAAGCCACGAAGAGTAGCTTTGGCTCGCTCAGCTGCTGCCTCATGAAACTCTCTCTTTTTGCGATCCCACACTTCGAACTTGTAAGATTTGGGTGCTTTCTCCAAGGTGTGGTAACCCCAATCCTTGATTTTCTTGCCGAGATCGTAGTCATTCCGCATCCTACCCAACTTATCAGATAGTGCTTTTACTTCTTCCGGAGAAAGAAGTAGCGAGTTATTGGCTATCTCCCTTTCTTCGCCAATGAATTTAGCGAGCGTATCTATGACTTTGTCAGGCGTAATTTCCCGGAAGGATCGAACCCGGATTGGAACATTCTCTATGATCCTGTGAAGATACTGCTCTCTGGTGACTTGAGCGATTGGGATGTGGTACTCACTATAAACAGGCAATCGATATTCGCCGTAATTCTTCTGAGACGTTAGCAAGGTCGCCTGACTCAACACTTTTTCTTTCTGGAAGGCGGAAAGCTCATTGGGTGCTTTCAACGCGAGGTAATTTGCATATCCGATGTCATGTGATTTCTCAAGTATAGTTTTGTATTCCAAGTCGTCATCAAATCTCTCGGGTGTCTCAGAGACATCAGCTAATCTTTCGCCTGATTCCTGGATCAATTCATAAAGCTCCTCCAACCCTTTCGTCTTTTTTTCCTTTTCAACGCCCATTTCCTGCGGACTTGGGCGCTCGTATTCACCGGGCAAATCCCATTGTTTTAATTGTTTTAATGGTTTGTTAACAATCATTGAAAAACGCTGTTTTTTTAAACAATCATCACCTGGTAGACCAACACTGAAGTCGATCACAGCCCCGAGTGCTGAGGAGTCGGCCGGATTGTCGCCAGTTTTTAGAACTCTTGTCGGTTCAACAGCTCTGCGCGGCATCCGCATGGATCATTCACGAGAGGTCGCCAAGCAAGAATCGTTCCAGTTCACGGCGAGGGACCAGACAACGTCGGTCGGTTCTCGATGATCATTGACAAAATGTTCAGGAGGTGGTGAGTTTGAGCCGTTTTAGGCTCGGGGTCTCGAAAGAAGACCAAAAGTTTCAGTCGAGGGTAGTCAAAAATTTGACAATTTACCTATTCGGAAGTCTATCATTTTACCGAAAACGCGGCAAGCAACCTAGCTCAAGTTATCCACAACCTCTCTGCTTCAACATTCCAGAACCTGTCATGCCGACTTAAACTATTCGGACGACAAACTGAACTGGGACCAACAGTGGTATCGTGTCACTGGGGCTCCCCTTATTGCCGGATCGATGGAGGACAGGGATTTATTGGGCAATCCTTGTCCCTGACCTGCCCCCACGAGTGGTACCACCCTCTAAGTTAGAGCCGGAATTTTGGCCCTATGACCGATCGCTATCCTGCTGTTAGAAAAGGCCGTTAGAAAATGCTATTGGAAAAATGCTAATTGAAGGCGTATATTGGGAATAACCCATAGAATTCAGAGGGGTTATCTTGCGCAGTAGATGTCACATAGTCCGCGGGCAGTTTGTTTCGGTATTTCCAAATTCTTTTCACAAGGCAGCCCCGGGAGGATAGGATCAAGCCAACAGTGAGTTGTGACTTGTCAGTAGCGGGAGGGAGTGTAGTGGAGTGTCCTCAAAAGTCTTTCCTTCATAGAGTTTTCTTGTTTCTTGTCATACTTTTAGGTTCCTGTAATGGATTACCTGACCCACCTCCTTGGGAGACATGCCCGGGCCTGGTTCCCAGAGACAGTTTGGCTGGGGCCACCAGGCCCTTGACTGCCGACGAGCTTGTTGTCTACCTGGACACCAGTGGCAGTATGGCGGGTTATGTTTCCCTTGATCCCCAAAGACAAACGACTTTTAGTCGCACACTGCAAGAGTTACGGAGTCTCTTCAGCATCTTGGACCCACCAGTGAGAATTCTGGTGCGGCGAGTGGAGAAAACGGTGGGTCGGCCAGAGAATGATCGAGAACTGAGCACGGCATCTGTTACGAAAGAGATGTTTAGAGGAGGGGAAACGGATCTTGCAGGAGCCATCGGTCTCTTCCCCGAGAGTCTCAGCCGTGAGTTACGAGGTCAAACAGGGGAGGATGATTCTCGACCGCCTCGATTCCACATCTTAGTCACAGATGGAGTCCAATCAACAAAGGAAGAAAGATCTGACTCGCCCTGCATTGCTGGGTCAGATCAAATTTGTATTCGGAAAAAAATCCTTGAGTTACTGAACAGTGGCTGGGGAGGGTGTATCATTGGGATAAGAAGTGAGTTTGAAGGTAAGATCTATTCGGAAGTTAAGCCAGGACTCATTATTGATTACAGCGACGAATCGGACATAGACAGATTTCGCCCATTTTACCTTTACATATTTTCCCCTGACCGTGTGGCTCTCGACGATCTGGTAGAGACCCTGATTGACAGACTGGGCCAGGTAATTCAACAGCAAGATCTAATTCGTGTACTGCCTCTGACGTCTGGTTATAGAGTTGGTTTTGCGGAGGCCGAGTTGATCATTCCAGAGGAGCAAGAAGAGTGGTTGGAGCTTAGCAGGTTGAGGGAGGAGAATCCGGCGCGGCTAACGTTGAGGGTCAGTGTCGATACTGAGGATTCTGGGCCGAAACCTTTTGATGTTTCTCTTTCCATTCCTTGGTCCAATACGGCTAAGAAGATTGGAACTCTGGAAGATCTCGCGGCACTTGTATGGTGGGATTTGACTATTCTGAACTGTGAGGATGTGGAAATTTCAATTGAAGACGAAAAACGACGGTATCCAGAGATTACTCTGATTGGGTACGAAACCGACCCAGCCGGACGAGTAGTGCTTCATGCGTCTGCTCAATGGCCGAAAGATATAGGTGTTCTTTCTTGGCACGTTTATCGGATCGAAGGACGCCTGGATCTGAAAGAGCATACGCCTCTATGGGTCCGGGAATGGTCTACCAACTTGGATATCAGTGAGGAGACCGGAAACAGGACCCTTAACTTGGAAAGTATGCTCTTGGGGCTTTGGCGAAACGATTTGCTTCAGCGTCAGGTTTTAGCCGAAGTTTGCATTAGAGTAGGACCTTTATGACTTTTGGAGGTAGCTGAAGAAGATGCTCGCTGAAATTTTGGGTTCTCGTATCCTAAGATTCTTTGCCAGCAACCGCGACTACGATGATTGGCAAGACACTGCCGGTGAGTGGATTTTTGCAGCAATTGTGGTGTCGGTGCTGGGCGCAGGTCTTATACTGGGTTACAAGTGGCTTCAGAAAAGGTTAGCGAGTGTCATTAAGAAACAGACGTGGAGCAGGAATGAAACGCTGGTTTTGGTGTTTGTAGGCCTTTTTCCGGTCTTTATCCTTGTTCTAATCGTCTGGTACTCTTCACGAGATTTTGTAAATGTAATCGGTGTTGGGGGTTTAATAAAAGGAACTGTATTGTCCTGGATTCTATATCTGTTTTTCACAACGCTTGGGCACCTGGGGCCCTGGCGAAGAGAACTTTTCTAGGGAGGCTTGTTATGAAGAACGTCTTTATAGCTATCGGAGGCAGTGGCGCCAAAGTGGCTGAAACTTTTCTTCGCCTCTTGGCTATTGGTTTTCCAACGCGGAGAGAAAATACTGTTCTCACAAGTTCTGGTAACTCTCTTCAGGTATGGCGAGTTGACACAGACCTTAACTCAGGTGCAGCCGCGTCGCTTCAAAGTTGTATGAGGGACTACACTGAATTGCAAAGGCACCTTGGGGACGATGCTGGCAGTCGGTGGGCAATGGAGGTCGATCCCAAAATCCGCCATCTCAATCCACTACAATTATCTCCCGCTGATGCCAACGATAACATTATCAAGACGCTCAGAGGAATTCTAGATTCGAGGTATGGCGATAAGAAAAGCTCCGCACCATTGCTCGACCCATTTTACGAAAACAATGAGCTTGACGTCGTTATAGATAGAGGATTCTACCAAAAGCCCTTTATCGGGGCAGCTATAACGGCAGTCTTTGCGGACTCGCTGACAGACGAAACCTCACCAGCTGGAAGGGTAGCGAGACTTACTTCTTTCTACGACAATGAGACGAACTTTTTCGTATGTGGCAGTTTGCATGGGGGCACAGGAGCATCTGGACTACCAGTTATGGGGCGCTTCCTGAGCACGCGACGAAAACCTGGACGGCGATGGCGTATTGGAGCGTGCCTTTTGGCTCCTTATTTTATCCCTCCACAACCACCCTTCAAGGCCTTGGAAGCAACTGCACAAATCACGGATGAAAAGATTGAAGAACTAGTCGACCAGCACGCTAGTGACCCTGCCTTCAAAGATCTGTTGCCTGAGCGAAAGCGAGAACTAGTCCGGCAGATTCTCCAAGGCTTTTACGCAGATCCGAATGAGATGGAAGCTCGTGCTCGACAAAGCCTCCTATATTACAAAGAGTACAGTAGTGAATATTTTGACGAAGTCTACCTCGTTGGTAAACCGGAACCAGACAAGCTAACAATTTGGAGTAATGGCGGACCAAGTCAGAACAACCCGCTCAATTCAGCCGAAGTAGTTGCGGCCCTTGCGGCTTTAAGGTTTTTTTCCAGATCGAGCAAGGAGAAGCCTGGTCGCTACCTACTTGGTGCATCAACGGGGGACCTAGATTCTCAGAAGATGAATTTGTATCAGTTGCCCAGATATAGCATTGGTTCTGGCGAAGACATTGACCCGGAGAAGGTTTTTCTGGCGACTGCCGTCCTGCATCATCTTTTGCTTCACCAGATCCGTTGGGAAGTACCGGCTAAGAGTTGGAGTGGCATCGAGGGACTACGAGATGTTTATAAAAACAATGAGACAAAGAAGGAGTCCGACTACAAGGATTACCAGGAAGCTCTACGTATCATCGCTAACTTTGCGAAGTCGTTGGTTTCACCTCATGAGACGATTGCGAGAGGGTGGAGCGGTGCTGATTCAAGCCAATTCCATGAGTTTTTCTCAGGTGACGAGGGTAGGATCAAGCAAATTACAAGCAAAGTAGCTAGGAAAAATCCGTGGAGTATTGGGGCCAAAGGGTCTCTCGTTTTGGGGCGGTCTGAGATCACGGTGTCCACAGTAGCATTCGGTAGATGGTCTCCTCCAGGGCCACAGTTTGATCGAGGTGAGTATCTTCGTTCTATTTGGTCTGAGCTCTATAGTAGGGCGTGCGATGTTAAAGGTGGCGAAACAAGCAAGGGGAGCGCCAAGGTGTTCCTTAATAGGGGTATCGTGGGCGGTGGAGCAGGTGTTTCTGCAGACCGCATTTTTTTCACTCTGGCAAAAGACGATGTCGATGTGCCTGAATACGATCCAAAATTCTTTGAAACCTTTCCAACGGCATGGGCCAGTGCTTATGCCTTTGTCAAAACGCTTGAGGCTAATAAGACGTCAGAGGATCGAACGGTGAAAATCGCAACCGAAGAATGGGCCTCTCTCCTTCTGCTCCATTATTACGGGATTGCCCATTTACAAGAGTACGGGAGAGAAGAGCTGCAGAGAAATTACGATAAGGATCTCTGGCCTGCCCTGAGTGGAACCTATCCTGCCAAAGGTACCGACCTTGACAGGGTAAGCGTGCTTGAAACTGACGATGCAACTGTCTTGGGAGGATACTATGAAGAAGTCGTATTTTTCCCAATTCGCAATCGCTCTAAGTGGAGCCAAACAAAAGAGACAGTTCTTGGCAGGTATCTCGGGGAAGGTTGGCGGCGATTATCCTGGAAGCTTTGTTCCGAAGAACTTTTGAAAGAGGACGACAGGAAGAAAGAGTTCCATAAGCACCTGAGGCAGGTTATAGAAATTCTGCCGAGTTCGAAACTCAAACACCGATTAGAGAGGTTCTGTGACAGTAAGTTTGGCAAATGGCTAGGTGTTTTAGTAGGTTCTTTGACTAGATACCCGAGAGAATGGGAGATTCCTGCTGACCAGCCTAAATCGCCTAGCACGCTCTTAGATGCGTATCCGTTCAAGAAAGGGGACGAAAAGGTCGGATATACCTATTATCTGGTTTCGGGAATGCCACAGCCTCAGCCGTGGGCTACTAAGGTTATTGTCAAGGAAGGCTGCTCCCCGTATCAGTATAGAAGGACCGGTAAATCTGAAATTACAGTCTATCTTGCCGGTCAAAAGATAAAATGTTCTCTGAGAGATAATGATAAGATTGTTGAGCTTAAAGAACTTTTTTTGTCCGATGACCCCTATTGGTCCAAAATCGATCACCCATCGGAAACTCACTCCTTTAGGATAAAGCCCTTCCACATCGTAGACTTGCGAGCTCCTGAGCTGAAAAGTGACGAGATGGCTGTGTGCCTGGCGCCACTCAAGAGAGAATTCTTAGAACATTTCCCTGAGTTGTTTTCAAATCTGGACAGAGTAGGAGTTTTCGCGGATGGGGATGCTGTGGTTTGGTCAATGCCAATAGTTTTTGAAGAAGAGGAAAAAACTCTTCTCTGGCGTACTACACCTATCTTACATAAGGCGCTTTCTAAGACATCAGTGGCCATCTGGCCTCCAAAGGTTTCCGACGAGTGGAGACTCTATATAGCTTATGTAACTGGTGGCAAGAAGAAAGAATGGGGATCATGGCACCTGATTGACGAGAATGGGGTAAAAGGTACGAGCATTGAACTAGAAGAGGATGAGCACGTTAGTGTTCTAAAGAATGTGAACTCGCCGAACAGACCCAGAGCCTTACTTTTTGAGGACCATAAGAGTACAGAAAGGGGTCTTTTGCTCCTCGCTGGTTCCGACAAGGACAAAGACATTCGTGCCCCAAGCCTAGATACAAAGGTCGTCTTGTCTGTCGATTTCGGAACGAGTAACACATGTTTTGCTTACAAGAAGACTGATTCTTCGGTCCTCACTTTTGGTGTCAGTCCGGCAATGGTTTGGGGACCCAGTTTCCCTGAAGGGCCTGGCTTTGTCCCTTTTGAATGGGGGGGCAGGAAGGGCTTTTTCCCAACAGTTTTGCTATCGAGGCGGAACGCACGGAAGCTGTTTGAGATCGACCCGAGCGAGATTAGAATCGAGCAGTTGACCAGAGTCGACATCCCAGGTCTCCATTTCGGATTGGAGAAAGCCCTATATCATGGAGAGTTAAACGCGCTGTGGGAAGGGCACACAGACTTAAAGTGGGGTTTAGACCTCCAGACTCCCTGGCGTTCTTTGTTTCTGGCATTATCGCTACTTTACGCCCATGCTGAAGTGTTTTTCGGTGATGACAAGGGCGGGAAAATCGATCAGTATGTTTTTACCTTTCCATTAGCAATGTCTACCAACAAAGAGCACTTTCACAACGAAGTACGAAGGCTAATTCGGAAGGTGCGAGAGTGGTGCTACGGTTCGAGCTCAACGGATTTGGATTACATCGACTACATTAGTGAAAGCATAGCTGTTGCACGTCACGCTCGTGTCGGTAAGAGCCGATCAAGCATTGATTTATTCATTGATGTAGGTGGAGGAACCGCAGACATTGCTGTGCGTCGCAAGCACGACTTCCTAGCTTTGGATAGCATCAGGGTGGCCGGAAACACCTTTTTCAAGTTCGCTCAAAAGAATTTCGCTGAGGATGAGGATATTGTAGGGGCCTCGCAGTTCAAAAGGCATCTGGCCAGAGTTTTGTTGCCTGGGAAGGCTGGTGAACTTGAGGCCAAGGATCTGCCAATGGATCTAAGCACTTTTTACTCCCTTGCGATAAATGCTTTGACAGATGAAGAGTTTAGACGATGGGAAGCAACAGTGCTAAAGGAAGGCATGGGAGAAAGAAAGAAAGACCCCTCTTATCAGCAATATCGGACGCGTTTGCTTTTCCGTCATCTTTTAGCTTATTCGCTACTCCAAGCATGTGCTGCTACTATCCATCATCGATGTGAACTTAGAGATGGTATCAAAGTGATCCTCGCAGGGAACGGCTGGGGCCTAATGTTGTTTGGAGAACTTACCAGAAGAAGCGAAGAAATAAAAGAGGAATCCAATAGAATCCTTGGACTCTGGAAACCCAAAATGTTGGAGCTGATCGATGAAGCCGAGGGTGAGTATTTGGACCAACTTTTTGTGCGAGACGTAGAACTGCTGAATGAAAAGAACTTTGCACAAGCAAAGACGGCCGTGAGTCTTGGCGCTCTGAATGCTGTGGAGGAGGGGCAGAAAAGTGAAACTTTGGTGAGGCCATACACGGGAATTACAATCAAAAACCTGAGGATCAATGACGACTTGGGCCCGACTACTCTGCGTTGGTGCGATAAGTGGGGATATGAGGTCCTTAAAGAGAGATTCGATTCGTTGGAGGATATTGAGAGCGTTGAGTTTGAGGTACCCCCGCAACTTCGCAAACCGCTAGATTCCATCATGACTATATTCACTTGCCTCGGAAACGCCAGGAGAATTGATCAAGATAACTCGCCTCCGGAGTTGTGGCACGATGTCAATGCCGAGCTTGCTAGCTACATTACAGGTCTGAGTGGGCGAGAAATGGGCCCTTGCCCAGTTAATTATTTCCTTTCTGGGGTGTTATACGCCGAGGATGAGCAGCGGGATTTTCTAGATATACTCGCGGAGACTAACGGTCGCTATAGCGCGTAGCACTGAGAGTATTTTCGAGAATTCTGGACGATTTGTTGGTTGATTTAAAGCTCCAAGCAGTGGACAACAAGGGAGTTCTTACTCCATGAGGGTACGGATGCGAAGACGCCGGATTTTAATGCTGAAGCAGGTATTCGTCGGAGTCCTAGCCTTTCTAGTTCTTGTCGTGGTCCTAGTTCTGCCAGCGATTTTGGTTAACGCGGGCGTAGTTGAGTGGATAGAACTAGTCGCTGTAGGGGTGTTAGTGTTGCTCACGCACCTGGTGCTACTGTGGAGAAAGAATGTAGACTTTTTGAGCGAAATGCTCGTCAGCTTGGAGAGAATCGCTGTCTCCATGGATGCGATTCTTGATGACAAACGGGAAGCTTGGGATTACACTCGCGGGGCTTTTGACGGGTCAGTTGCTAGACTCGAAAGGAATATTATCTCTGAATTAAAACCGTTGAAAACGGAAATTAGCAACATCCTCAATGAACTGGTCAAATCCAAAACCCTTCTCACGCATTTGGAGCGAGCGTCGGTTCCTGCTCATGAGGCTAAGATGCCACAAGGCGAGGACCGGTCGAAAGCAATACTGGATGAAGATACTCGATCTCCTTTCGTGTTTCCGGTTTCAGCCGATGAGTTTATAAGCGCTACTGAAAGCAAGGCGATTGTAGCAAAGGATGATTTGAGCGGCATTCTAGTGAGGGATATGGAAGGCAAAGGGCAGTTCCTAATCATACCCAATGCTACTGGTGGAATTCTTATCCCGAGGTTGGCGCATTTCAACAGGAAGTCCGATTTCTATACTCACTATGAAAAATATTACTATTGCAGCAACCCTTCCGCGGGAGCCATTTCGATCGTTCGGCCTGCCACTGTCGGTCAAGTGACAGGGGGTTGGAAACTTACAGAAAAAGGACAGCTGGAGATTAGTTGACTCTATGGCCTACCGCAGTGCTCAAGACCAGCAACTGAAGGTCTTTTGTCCTACACACAGTCTAAGCTTTCGAGTCCTTCGAAGCAGCGTCATTCTTTGTAGCGATGGCTCGCACGCATTGTCCCAAGATTTCCCGTATGGGGAATATTGGTGTTTCTGTTGTGATTGCCAGAATTTCTGGCCCTCAAATTTGACAGGGGAGGGCTTACGGTGGAAGCAATGTGTCGTTTGCGGTCGGCAAGTCGCCAGGCGATATTTGTGTCCTAAATGCAAGGTGGTGAGTTTTGAATCGACTGAATCGGAAGAAGAAAAGTCTTTCAGTATCTTAAGGAACGGCGTAATACAACCGTCCTGTCCGGCATGTTTTTCCACTCTGAATGTTCCGGCAGCGTCTCATCAGTGTTCAGAAGTCAAAGCCCTTCTGATGATCAGCACGGCCTCATGCCCTTTTTGCCAGGAGCCCATCGATTCAGAGAGAGAACAAGGTAAGGAAATGCGTGCAGAGCCTCAGCATGGCAACAAGGCCGTGGTCAGCAAGAGGCTACCTAAGACTAAGATCAAGAGTGGCATGCGAGACGCGGCCAGCAATGTGCGGCCTCTGGTTCGAGGCAAAAAGGGTAGTTCATTCCCAGAAAATCGAAGGGAAAAGTCCGATGATGCAAGCCAAGCCTCACAAGAGGAATCAAGGAGTGACCAGGAACTGGAGTTAGAACTCCAAAAAATGACCGAAAAGATGGGCGAGTTGGAATCAAGCTATTCGGAAGTACAGCAGTTAGCGCAAGAGAGATTGGAAGGGCTTGAGCAAAAGGAAAACGCTTTACAGCGAATGAAAGCGCATGCTCGATTCGGGTGGGTTTTGGGCTTGTCCACTATTGCGATGATAATCGTTCTGCTAATCTTCTCGCCAACCGGCTCCAAGGAAGCGAGTGGATCTGACAAGCTAGACGAGTTGCAGAAGCGTAACCAGGAACTGGAGTTAGAACTCCAAAAAATGACCGAAAAGATTGGCGACTTGGAATCGAGCTATTCCGAACTACAACAGTTAGCACAAGACAGATTGGACACAGCACAATTTCTTAACCGGGAACTTGAGCAAAGAGAAAATGCTTTACGTCGGATGAGAGCGGAAACTGGGTCTTCCATTAACTCTTACGAGGGCAGGGTCCGAACCCTAGCCACAGAAAAGACTGAGCTCTCATTGAGTAACGAGAAGCTCAAGAGTCAGAACACGGGATTGACATCAAGAATTCGTGAGTTGGAAACGAACTTGAAGGTGAAAGAGGCGGAGCTACGGGAGATTGCCAGAAAAGAAGCTCCCTTAGCCGTTGACAATGCTAAAGTTCCTAGGACGGGAATCGTTCATTGGCGTTGTCAAGACCGGAAGGGTGAGGTGTTAGTCGAGATCTGGGAGAATAAGGCAAATGTCGGTATGGTCACGGACGGTGTGTTGCCGCAAGTTCCTGTAAAGTTTACTGATGTTAATCGCGTAGGAAGAGTTGAGATCCTTTCAATGAAACCACCTACCCACAGCAACTCCTCTGCTCAATTCATACTCCGAGTAAAAGATGAAGATCCCTTCGGTCTTGTAATATTCTGGGAGAGGTTGGGCCAGTGAATCGAGAGCTGTCCTGCCCGGAAGTTGGTGATCCTGAAATGAAGTCTCTTTCTGCGCAGTGGGCCGAATCACTCCATCTGGGCAAGGATTTGGGCGAACTTGTGCTGGACAAAAAGCCGCAAACTGCACGTGAAGAAATAGAAACCTTTGTTGCTTGTCTGAACCTCCTGCTCAAACAAAACGCAAAGTTTGAACTAGCTGATTGGCGTGAGAGGCAATATGGGACCCACATGGCACAAGCCGCAATAATAAAGGTAATGCCTCCTGCCTAAACCAAATTCTTCTGCGGGCAAAAAGCCTCCGGCTTTCGGAGTACTAGGGTGAAAAAGGATCATCAGGGATTCCGATACTCCACCACAATTTCTCCGCTCTGACGAATCAAAATATCCACATCATCATCCCCTACTGGGTCGTTATGATTGTCCTCCTCCGTCCGGGGGTTAGGGTCTGAATTGAAGAGCATCGTGCATCTTGATCCTGAGCGAAGTTGACAAGTGATGAAATTCGGTGTGTGGTGAGTTTTTAGTCCTCCGAGCACAAAAAAAGAGCGGGGATGAACCCGCTCTCTTGCCTTTCTGACCTAGTCTCGCTTTAGTTGCGACCGTTTCTGTCCATTGACCGGGGCCGATAGTTTTGCTGTTCGATCCATTCCAGTATTTGTTCTTTTACGAAGCGGACATTTGATTGGATTTTCACGTAGGGAATAAGTAGCCGCTGATTCTAGGACTCCAGCTCCGCAAATTTGTCGGCCAAGGAATTTTGAAAATAAGCAAGCGAGCTTTCAAATCGCTCACGAGTAAAATCTGATTCTGTCATTCTGAGGTCATCTGCGTCTTCAGATCAGATAGTGGAGGTAACGGAGGACATATAGAATTTCAGCATAGGTTATCCCTAGGGGGCAGGGGTCCCTCTCACCAACCGGCCAGCACGCCTATTCAAACAAGGAACCCGGCTTATTCGGGTTGCAGATCACGTGTGTGTGTTTCCAGGATCCGTCCAGCTGGCGTCGAAGAATGTCAATGCACTTCATTTCGATCTCCATGGGCTCGCCGCCCGCCTTCGGGATGCGCCTTCCCGTGTGAGTGCCCCGTTGGAATGCCCAGTCACCGGCTACAATGACTTCTTCGTGCGACATGGTGAATTCAGCCTTCCACGGAGAACGATGAGTTTGCCACCACGAGCGAAGCGCTTCCTTCCCTACAACGGGTGGTTCGTTCGGCCACATCCATACTATGTCGTCACTCCATAGGGACATGAGGGCACCCAAGTCGCCCGCATTGATTGCGGCTACCGCTTGCTCTCGCACCCTCTTGACCGCCTCCACGTCTGCCTCGGTGGTGGGAGCTTCTTCGACGGCAGGCCCCGGCTCCGGCGCACAGTCTTGCGAAGATATACTGACTAGAAAGATCACAACCCAAAAACTCGATAATTGCCTCATTGGATATCCCCCTCCCGGGAGCCTCGAGGATCTAACCTAATAATTCGCCCATATAACAATAAGTATCCTGGTCAGTATAACACCCCCGGTTATCCCTATAAACGGTCAGCGAAACGTGGCCAAAGTCCTGCCGTAATCAGATTGCCTGCAACAGGTTCCGCTGTACATTCCCTCAGAGCGAGAGTGTTATGCCTATCCGCATATCACCGGTTTGGTGTCGTGTCCATGGGGCTCCGAACGCCCTTCGGCCCCTGACTGAGTACGTGGGCGTAGACCATCGGCCATCCTGATCCTGAGCGAAGTCCTGATTGAGCTGAAGTTGACAAATGGTGAAATTCGGGGTGTGGTGAGTTTTAGGATTCCGAGCACAAAAAAAGAGCGGGGATGAACCCGCTCTCTTGCCTTTCTGACCTAGTCTCGCTTTAGTTGCGACCGTTTCTGTCCATTGACCGGGGCCGATAGTTTTGCTGTTCGATCCATTCCAGTATTTGTTCTTTTACGAAGCGGACGTTTGATTGGATTTTGACGTAGGGGATAAGTCCCCGCTGTACATAGCTATAAATCGTCTTCACATCTATCTTTAAAATCGCCTCAAGTTCCTTTGCGGTAAGTAACTCTGGGATATGTCTGGAACTTGATTGGCGTTCTGTGGTTTTAGGTCGAGCATCCACTTAAAACTCCTGATTGGTAGATTGTTTGTTTTTGCATTGCTTATTCTCCTTTCTTGTGATGATGAGGACTCGGTGCTGATCCCAGTATCGAGTGGATCTCATGGTCAGCAAGCCGTGTCCAAATTTTGTCTAAAATACTCTCTGGATTATCCAGGGAGAGCTTATGTTCCTCGGTGAAGAGGAACATGCGTCCGAGCGCCTGTAACTCCTCGGCATCCTCTGCCGAGGAGACGAGATTCGCTTTCCGCATGGCGCTCGTAGTTATCGTAAGCACCCGGAAGTAGCGGATGCCAAATCTGTCTTCGTGCTTTTTCTCCCGCCAATAGGCGGCATAACCTTTTAGTTTCAGCGTGAAACGCTTAAGGGTCATCGTGCCACGGTCAGCTTCAAGGAAGAAATACATCCTGCCTTTGGCATCCTTTATGCCGAAGAAGGCGTCAGGGGCAACGGGGACGCGGGCGTAGCCCCCTTCAAGGGCCACCTCAATTGCATCGTAGATCTCTCTGCCCTCTCTCCAGAAAAGCAGCTGGAGGTCTTCACGCCTCCGGCATGCTGTGGCAATCACCGCTCGGACCTGAGTTATAAGGAGGCGGTGGTTGATGGAAAGGTCCTGGAGGGAGCGGTTTTTTTCATTCCAGTCAGTCTGTGTTACCTCTTGGATCACCCCTTCCTTTTGGAGTTCCCGGAACCCTTTGTTGGTGATGACCTTGTAAGGTAGGATCTCGTTAGCCATCGCAACCTCCTTTACAGGTTGGGTGGTCAGGTCTCACATCCTGCTGTGTACAGGGTGTGAGACCGCTTACCACCTATCTTTGGTTTTTAGCAGTTGGAAAAGTAGGTGTTCGTCAACGGTGTCAGGCTGTTTTCCAGCCGGCAGGGACACACTTTTGACGAAAAAATGCCGGGCAATCCTTAGCAGAATCTTGTCTTGGGCTTGACGGCCTGGTTCGTCTCCATCAAGAAGCAAAATGAAACAACGCGCTTTGCTTTTAAGAAGCAGGTTTTCCTGAGCTTGGGAGAGCGTATTTCCCATCAGAGCTACTGCTTGGACCCCCAGCTGGTAAAGGCGGAAGACAGACCAGTAGCCCTCGACGATCACTACGATCTTTGCTTCAGTGACGCGATGAAGGTTAAAAAGTACATGGCTTTTCTTGAAGCCAAGCGGAAGTTTGTACTTTTCCTCTCCCTCTGGCAGTTCATCTCCGGCCCATCGGCCTGCGTAGGCAGCAAGTTTCCCTTTTTCATCATGAATCGGGATAGCGATACGGTTTTTCATCAATCCCCGCTTGCAGTAGCCAAGGCCAAAAAACTTGACGACTTGAGCATCCAGCCCCCTCTCTTTGAGGTAGGGATGGTCTGGGTCAAGCTTGAGCGTGAAGGTCAGAGGATGATTAATTGCTTCTGGCCGCTTTTCTTTTTGTGAGGTGTTGTGGGTTTTTGGCCTTTGGTTGGCCCCAGGAGGGCCAACCATGGTCTCACGCATGTCAAACCATTCACTAAGTAGGAGAGCAGCTTCTCTGATGCTCACAACCTCTTTTTGAGAAACGAAGTCCAATACATTGCCTTTGGCGCCGCAACCGAAACAATAAAAGACACGCTTCTGGGTGTTTACTCGAAATGAGGGATTCTTGTCCTCATGGAAAGGACAGTGCCCGAGGAGTTCTCTGCCGTTCGTTGATTTTAACTTCACGCCGTAGCGATCAAGAATTGCCTGAAATCTTACCTCTTCCTTTACTTTCTTGAAGTTCACCCAATTTTCTTTCATGACCGCGATAGACCCTCCGTTGCGCGAACTTTTGATGTTGTACCTTCCTTTTGGGATTTTTCCTGCAAGTTTTTTCGCAGATGGTTTACGAGTTTTTTGATGTGGTAGCGGACGGTGCCGGGTGATCGGTTCATCGCTTTGCACTTGTCTTTCAGACGGCGCAGGTCTGGATCGAGGTAGATTTCAAGCACCTGGCGATCTTTCGGCGAGAGTTGCTCTGACACCTTATAGACGCGCTCCATGAGTATGCGCCTGTCCCAGTCGGGCTGCGGATTATACGGAATGTCGGGCAAGGTTTCTGGGAATATGAGGCGTCGTGCCTTCCTGATGTGATCGATGCTCAACGTCCTGAGGGTGTGGTAGAAGTAGCTCTCGGCAACGCGCGGGTGATCGAATAGGGCTTCGGCGGCAAGAAACTTCAGGCAGGCGTGTTGGAAAATGTCCTGTTCCTCCTCGCGGTCATAGATGTATCGGCGGATGTAGCCGAAAAACTTTTTCCGCCCGTTCCAGAATTCGGTGACAAGCGCAGATTTGGACAGATGCGTTTGTTTCGGCGGTCCTTCCTTATTCACGATATTTCTCCTTTGATAGTTGATTGGGAGGTTCATTCCTCCGCTCCAGGGGCGAGTGACCCCCACTGCGGAGGAATCAACATCCTTGGGAAGTTCCACTCTTCGGTCTTGGAAATAATCCAGGTTGGTTTTCTGATCTTTTCTTTTCTCTTTGTTGAGACGTTGGTTTTTGGAAAGAACTATCCTCAGCTTAGAAGACTGGCAGCAGCAGACAAGGCAGGAAAACTTGACAAAAAGTCAAATCTTCCGGCCTTTTCAGCTCACGAGGTACGGGAGATCATGGGAGGATGACTACTCGATCGGATAATCGAGTTACCTTCTTTGGCCAAGGCAACTATCGGGATTACAACGACTTTTTTGGCATCAGGCGAGCCGACCGACTAGCCCACATGTACATCATCGGAAAGACGGGGACGGGCAAGACCACGCTGCTCGAAACGATGGTGCGCCAAGATATAGAGAACGGCGAGGGTTTTGCCCTGCTTGATCCACACGGTGATCTCATAGAAAGAGTATTGCCTGCGATCTCCAAATTCAGGCCACATGATGTGGTCTATTTCAACGTCCCTGATTTAGCAAAGCCATTAGGATTTAATCCGCTTGAACGTGTGCCGGTAGCGAAGCGCCCATTGGCTGCCTCAGGTTTGCTTGAGGCGTTTAAAAAAATCTGGGATGACTCCTGGGGGCCTCGAACAGAACATATTCTTAGAAACGCACTCCTGGCCCTTTTAGACCAACCGGAAGCTACACTGGCTGACATCTTACGGTTGTTGGATGACTATACGTTCCGTATGAAAGCAATGACTCACGTCAGCAATGAGCACGTTAAGGATTTTTGGTTGAGGGAATATAAAAGGTGGTCGGTGCGTTTTCGGAGCATGGCCATTGCTCCCATTGAAAACAAGGTGGGGGCCTTTTTGGCCAATCCTCTCTTACACCGGATTTTAACGCAGCCCAAAAGCGCCTTTGATGTAAGGCAACTAATGGATGAAAAGAAGATCCTGCTTGTCAACCTAGCCAAAGGCAAGATCGGCGAGGATACGGCGGCGTTGTTGGGATCATTACTCGTAGCCACGATAGGGTTTGCAGCTCTTAGGCGGGCTGACGTCCCCGAAAAGGAGCGTCAAGATTTCTATCTCTATTTGGATGAATTTCAGAACTTCACGACGCTCAGCCTGGCCAACATGTTATCTGAAGTCAGGAAGTATAAGGTGGGGTTGGTGCTTGCCCATCAATACATCTCCCAGCTTGATACTGAAGTGCGTGATGCGATCCTCGGTAATGTGGGAACCATCATTTCTTTTAGGATAGGGATGCTTGATACCAAAATTATTGCTGGTGAGTTCTCTCCGGACTTTTCGGCTGAAGACCTTATACGACTTCCCAACTATCACATCTATCTGAAGCTGATGATTGATGGTGTGGTGTCGAGGGCGTTTAGCGCGGTGACACTGTTACCGAGATAAACTTTTACTGCACTGGAGTGTTTATTATGTGTTTAATGGACTCCTGAAAAAGATCGGCGAATAAGTCTGGGACGGATTGTAGGATAGTCGGTATGGCAATGACTCAAGGCGGCACTCGGCTTTGCGACTCTTGTGAACAAGAGATCCCTCAGGGCACAAAATACCAGACAGAGATTCTTCCAGATGAGCAGTTATTCAAGCATATGATATCGATCCTAATTCTTATTAACCAATCTCTTCACCAAGAAGATTCAACGTTGGTAAGAAATCCCGATGGAAGCCTCACACTGAACTTCTGCCTGACATGCTGGATGAATTTATACCTGGGCGAGAATGAAAAGATTCAGTAGCCCCAAAATTCTTTGAGAGCATGATTGACGCGGTTGTGATAGGGCAAAATTCGAGTCATCATGACTCGAATTTTGGCGCCAGAATTCGGGACCTGGGGTCTTGGATTTTGGCGGTGGATGGCCTGGGTTTTGCGAGAGGTGTGGGTGACAAAATTCGGGGCATTGGGACCTGGATTTCGGGTGAGGAGGGGGACGCGGGTTTTGGCGGTTTGGTGATAGGTTTTGCTTGGTTTTGCAGAGAGAAATGAGAGGTTTACCAAGTCTTACCAAAGCCTAACAATATCAATTAATTACCCCAGGTTCCTGTGGGCCGGCCTTTACCCCGTGTCTATATTAGAGGGCAAGTTGGCCAGGCTTGTTGGACGATACTTTCAGTGGTGATAGCACGAGGGAGGCCCTTACCAGCCGACGGCTGTGTGCGTGTTAAATTCAACATTTCATTGTATCCATTCTCTCCCGGCATCAGCACAATGTACTCAAAAGTCCGGACTTGTAGTTCCTTAAACACAGCTATAGGCGGCGATTGTTCCGGATAGGCCTCTCCTCTTCTCGCGGCGATTTCAATTCTTAGATTCTTGTTGGTCTGGCTGAAAACACAAGGGCGAGGTTGCTCGGGGTTTAGGGAACCATCGGGCATTCTTTCGTGAAGAAAAACACGCTGTGGAGAATTGGGTTGAATACGAAAGAATCGATCGATCACTACCCTATTCAAATGGAGTTGGTGCCAACGTCCTCCAGCTTTTGGAATTTGTGCTACAAGGATGCGGGCTTCGATAGTTTCAATCGCAACTTCAGTTTCCTTTTGTTCTGGCTGTTGTTCGGGCTCAACTTCACGGATTCGACGGCGTCCCCTGATAACGTTCTGTGCTGCCCTTTCCAGAATCTCCTCGTCAATAGGTCGGATGTGGTCGGCAAACCGCTGGAGAAATAGGTCCCACGTGGTCAAATCAACTGTTTCCTCTGGATTTGCCCTCACAACTAGGTAAGCTTCGAAGTTTTCTCTGAGTCCTCCAGGAGTAAGGTTCCCGGAACCGACGATTACGGTGTTCCGACCGTCGGGATAACGGAAGCGCAATATCTTGGGATGAAAGAGACGATTTGTGGGATTCCAAAAGATGCGAACTGTCAGTGTAGGAAACTGATCTTCCAATTCCTGAAGGCGTTCAAGAGCGTCGCGGTTTGTAATTGCGTCGATGCCTACAAGTAGCTCGCAGTTGCCTCGTTCGAGGAGACCTGTGAACTCTGGGTCAGAAAAGAGAGTTTCAATTCCGTCGCGGGATGCAAACGCAAATATTGCTCTAACTTCTTCGGCTTCACTAAGTGCCTGGACAATCGCCTCGAACAAGTAGAGTGTCGAGGGCTCCGTCGGATCTTGTATATGGAAATCGACTTGCATTTGGTCAGATCATGTCCTCATCCTGGATCGTGATTTTGATTTGAGGAAGCCATTAATTCAGCATAAGGTACGACCTTCGGACCACTTTTTTTGTTTCGTGGAGGTTTGGCGAATATTAGGATGTATTCGTGTACGTTCTTGAAAAGGAAGTTGGGCGGATAAGGGTAGCTACCAAATATAGGGCGTTGCTTACCCCATGATCCCCACTTGCCTCCAGTACCATCCTTTGACCAAACTATCTCGTTGATCATTACGAATCCGAGAGAGCGAAGGAGGATTGTGAAATCTGCGGCTAAAGGGAAGGTGAGCAACCCTTCATCAGTGTATTGATTGACATTAGCGGTGACGACGCACAATTTTCTGCCGGGAACGAGGGTCCTAAAACACTCTTTGAAGACTGGTTCGATCTCTTCGAAGAACTGTAGGTAGCTACTAACGTTACCAAGGTTGCGGCGGTTATTGTCGTAACAAGCTTTGTTCCAATAGGGGGGACTGGTAACTATGAGGTGCACTGACTCGTCTTCAAGGAAATCCAGTGATCGGCTGTCACCCCTATGTACTGTTAATGGCTTCTTGAAACGTCCACCGTTTTTCAGTTTTGAACACTCGTTTTGAATAAATCGAGCGTATTTGTGATTCTGCTCTACGCATATAGCTTTTCTGCCTAGTGGTATCGCTGCCTTAGCTGTGGTTCCTACTCCTGCGAATGGATCGAGAACCGTTTCACCGTAAAATGTGAACAGTTTGGTCAGACGGGTTGGGATCTCAATGGGGAAGACTGCGGGGTGTTCAGGATGTGTTGTGTTAGCTATGTGCCATACCGTTTTTGTAAACTCGCGCCATTCTTCCTTGCTGAGCCTGCTTTTTTCCTTAATACTAGATGTGACTTTCCTCATCTTCGTTCTCCCCCGGAAATATGATTGATTCTCGACATGTTCCTTCTACGCTCATCGGCGTCATCTACAACTACGACATCTATGAGAAAAGTGCGAAGGTGGTCCGCCAAGCTAGATGAAATGTTGGCGGACTGAAGTAGCACTTTATCAATACCATCTCGCTCAACTTCACAGTTGTCTGGAGGATGGGCTATCATTTTTCTCCCGCCATTAAGGCTTTCGGTCCGGTTTTCCCTCACCTTTTCCCAAGTTCTTGCCCCGAGCCTCGAAAGCTGCACTAACTCTTTGCGTTGAAAAGAAGAACGTCCAAAGGGTATTTGTTCTACAAAGGTTCTGGGAACATGGAATCCATCGCAACGTACACGCCATAGCCAATAAACCAAACGACTTGAGAGAACGGCAAAACAGACTCGGGCCATTTCCTCGGTATCGAATTCCAAACTGAGAAGTTTATTTTTACTTAGTGTCTCGCTGATTTTTGGCAAGGAACGAAAGACATTAAGGAAATTGTAAGCGGTACTAGCAATGAATACCTTTGGGGTCTCGGTTTCGCGGGTGGCTTCGAGTGGCGTACAACTCTTTGCGTGTTGCCACAACGTTCTCAAAGAGTCGGGACAACCGGACAGAACCTGATAGGCTTTGGCCTCGTTGTCTCCCGATAGCTTTGGAATTCCAGAGAGGATTGAGTTACTACTTAACTTGGTAAATCTTATGGAAGAGAAGAGTTGTTTTCTGGTCCGACTAGTCCACTTGTAGAGGGAGGTGGTGTATGGCTGGAAATCGGAGGACGTTTGATAGGTTTCTACTCTAAAAAGAATAGCATTTCGGGTTTTGACTTCTTCTCCAAACAACGCGTGGGGCTCACGGTCAAAAAAGGCAAAGCGCCAGTCGCTACCGTGCTTCGTCATAGCTTTTCGGCAAGCCTTGTAGGCTCGGCCTTGATGATAGCTGATCGACAATGGTACTACCATTGCTGATGAGTTTTCCCCTCCAGCTGCCAGTCTCCACATCATCTCAATAAATAGTAGAAACGCGTTTTCATTACCGTTTGTCTTAACGCCCGTCAAAGTCTCATATTCGCGAGAAAGGAAAGGAAGATCGTTACGGTTTCCAAGAGAAGTGTATGGAGGGTTACCGATCACCAGATCGAATCCTTTAGGGACCTCTGGGAAAAGCGCTTGTAGAGGGATGCGATGTGCACCCCCATTTAACCAACTGACTAAGGTTGGAGAAGAGTTCTTTGAGGCCGTGCTCCTAACCAGTAAAGGCAGAGACGTCCGTCGCGGATCTAAGAGTTGTCTTCTAATTCTTTGTCGACCGATATGGTCTATCGACCCAGAATGAGCATGGGAGTTGTCAATGAATACGTTAAGAGAATCTACTGTACAGAGGTTGAGGCTGAGGGCATGCCAGGCGGCCCAGGGAGTAATCCCCGTAGAGAGTGCGTCAGACAAACACTCGTGCAAGAGAACAAAAGTACAGGATTCAACTACCAGTGGATCTACGTCCAGTCCGTAGAGACATTCTACGGAATAAGTGAAGGGTTTGAAGCCGCCCTCGGTAGTAAGCGCGTTCGCTACCCTCATCATCGCAAGCAAAAAGACGCCGGTGCCACAGCATGGATCCAGGCATCGGAGGTTCGTGTGAGCGGGAGCTTTGCGTCTGAGAAGGTATGAAACCATGTATTCCGCAACGTCGGCGGGTGTGTAGAAAACGCCTTTTCGCTTCTTAATTTCTCGTGCCTGGCGTGTCGTTGGATCACGGAGCACAGTAAGACGCGTGCCGGGGCCATGAGGCTCCAAAATGTAAGGTAACAAATCAAAGAAATTGTGATCTAAGTGAGTCTGCGACAGTAGTTCCAGGGCCTGCCTTTCAACTTCAACGGGGATCTTAGAGGCGAGAGATGGTAGGTGGCTTCTCTCACGATCGAGGAACCAGTTTTCTGAATCAAGGAAACCGGCATTTTGATTAATCACTCCGATTTTTCTTGCAAGTATCCACGTGTTTACAAGAGTCCAGGCGGCACGACGTGCTAAATGTTGTTCTCGTAGAGTGTATCCCTCATGAGGGAGCCACCTAGAAAAGAAGAGTTGTCTAAACTCCGATTCGAACGCCAGGTTTGTGAGCACCTCTTCTAATTTCCGAACGGCCCGCCGAACAGATTTGGCTCTCTCCTCGGTGAGGGAGAACAGGCTACGCCCTGGACCCGGAACTGATGGTCTAATCGGGGCCTGTAAAGCATTTGTTGGGTTGACTTGAATATTCTCCAGAGCTTTCATCCACCACCTCAACGGGCTTTCTACTACATGGGGGAACTTGACCGAAGTCACTCTATTTATAACAGGTAGGAGCGACACGGATACAATTTTTCCACAAGACACTGACAGGATTTTCAAGTACTTAAATCTTTCTTTTTCTATCAGTTAACTGGACAGATAGGTTTATTGTTCCCGCACAGTCTTTGGGAAGATGTATTTCAAGCGGAAGGACCGTTACTGAAAAAGAACGACTTCGCCGAGAATTCCTCAATTTTTTGGCGGAACACCCGGAGGCATACCGTCCCTTTTACGATCAGAACCGATGGTGCGCGCTAGCCCGCCCAGGCGATCCGATGTTTGATTCCACAGGAGGAATCAGCCCGTCAGCGTTCCAGACAAGAGAGGAAGCCGCAGACTGGGTACAGAAATATCACAGGTTCTTTGGAACACCTCTGGTCGACTGGATAATCGCAACCGAGGCCGGCCTGCGAAGGAAGCTGGAAAATTTGGAAGTTATCAATTAACCTGCTCAGATCACTTGTTCAGGTTAAGTGTCATGAGAATCCACCTTGGACTCCCCATACACATACTAGATTCACTACTACACTACAAACTTTTTATATCTTGAGTGTCTCGCGTGAGGGTGGGTGGGGGCTAGGTCTGGGGGCCATTCTTCCCATCTGTTGTGCTCGATAATTAAGAGAGCAAATCCGACCGTGCCACAAATTACACCACTAAAAGCTTGTGGAGTTCTACTAATTCAATTTCGCCGCTCCTTGGTGGAGCTCCTTCCGCGTACACTGTCCAGTACAGCTTCTTGTCCTGGAGCGCTTCCCTGCTAAGTTCGCGAAACTTGTAAGCCACATGAAGTCGATCGTGATAGTCGGCAAGCCTTACCTCATCATCCGCGAACATTGGTGGCAGATTAAGCGCCGAGCTTCTGATCATGATTTCCTGATAATCTTCCATCCCTCTAACGGGGAAACTGTGCGAGTACCCGTGTCCTTTCATTTCAAGAATTTTCAACGGGAGAGCAATTTTCAACCCATACTCTTTCACTGTAACGGAACCTAAATTCAGAATCTCAATTGTTAAGACCGCTGTCTTATCAACCAAGCGCGAAGAGAAGTGCGGTTCCAACACCGGCCGCTTAACTCGGTTCATCACGTCTCGGATTTCATAGTCCTCCATTGGTTCGGACTTGAAGTTATACCTCTTGTAGTACTTCTTGTCATGAGCTTGATGAGCCGTGCTGCTCTGAGGCACATAAACCAGATAAATATAGTTCCCATTTGATAGCTTTATATCGTTAATGATCACCCCACCGATCTTGGGCTGGATTCTCGACGTGATTACGTTCTCAAGCCACTCCTTCGAAATCTCATTAGGATCATATCCATGGTCAATCCTTTCAGGTTCGTGGTTGTTCTCGATCACCCCATAAACGATCGCACCTCCGGCTGAATTAGCGAACGAACTCACATCCTTACTGACCTCGTTTTTCTTACCATCCGTCTTCCCTAGCGAATCACACTCTTTGTACTCAAGTGTGAGGCTTTCTGTTGCTGGTTGGTCTACAAGCTCCTGAATCTCTTCCTCAGTGGTCCGTTCCCACATTTCCTTACTCATATCTTTCCCATTTTATCAGGACCACGAACAGGGACCATCCACCATACTGGCACTCACGCCAACCTGGGCGTCAACCCGCTTAGCAGCGGGTGCTACGCTGGCTTTTCCCTTCGTCTGTCGCAGGATCAATAAGTACTAGTTTCTACCTTTTGCCCTGCTGGATGATCATATACTCAAATAGCGGAGTATCCGCCGGAGTATCCAAAGAAATTTACCAAAAAGCCAGCCTTCTTACACAACTAAAGAACTATCCGAAACCTCTCCAACTCATCCCGTAATATCCCGCAACTGTAGCCAAAATTAGCAAAACTTAGATAAACTCAAATAAAGAACACACCCTGCACAACTTGCTGATTTTAAAAGCTTTGATGAGCTCAAATAAACTCATATAAACTGATGTAAAAACGCTGAGCATGGTCTACGAAACCATAACCGGGCATCTTGACAAAAGCGCCAAAACAACCCTTTCTTGTTTATCTATTAGGGATTACGCTATTTTAGACTGTGACTGAAGGCGACAGGAAATTACAATATTTAACTGCAGAGTAACTACAATTTTAACTACAGCTCTGATCCACCTCTGAGTCTTCGTACGGAAACAATTTTCGGACCAATCCTGTTTCACGGTTGACGCAGCCACTGGTCAAGTAATAGCTTTAGGTTTTTCTATGTTTTACCCAACCGTCGAGGAATTCAAAGAGGTCCTACTTGCTCGCCCGCTCGACTCAGTGGTCAACGATTACATTTTTACCGGCACGCCATTCGTCTTCCGTGGCCGACCGGAGACCATGAATGAATTACGAGAACACTTATTGAAGTCGTTGAGCGTTTCGGAACAAGACGTCGTTGTTGTTGGCAGCGCGAAGATTGGTTTTAGTCTGAATCCTCATAACTTTTCCCGCCAATTCACCGATCAATCAGACATAGACATCGTCGTAGTTAATGA
The DNA here is from genome assembly GCA_027717925.1 of Acidobacteria bacterium AH-259-G07. GTDB lineage: Bacteria > Acidobacteriota > UBA6911 > RPQK01 > JADFOI01 > JALLOL01. The sequence goes on from JALLON010000002.1 coordinate 39,878, forward strand.
GACTCTTTTCGATAAAATCTGGAAGGTATTATTAAGCTGGAGCTATCCTCGAAGATACCGCTTGGTCGGCAGCGAAAACGAATGGGAGGAACAAAGGAAAGACGATCTCTATTGGGGCTGGTTCAGACCAGACAAAATTCGATATGAAGGGTTGTCTCTGCCGAGACTTCTCGAACCACTGAGAGACCTTTCGACGGATTGGTTTAATGCTTTTCAAAGCCTTTCCATTTATTCTGAGTTAGCTGCTCGGGATGTATCCGGCCGTCTCTATCGCACGTGGCCTCACGCCCTCATGTATTATGAGAACAGTCTCGGAAAGATAAAGAAAATCGTTCAGGAAGAACATAGGATTTGAAAGCAAATGGAGTTTGAGTCTTCAACACAAATCATAGGTTGGTTAAGAGATAGGTATATTGAAGGTACTCTTGAGATTAGACCGCCGTATCAACGAAAGCCCGTTTGGGCGGCTCGGCAAAAGTGTTACCTGATAGAGTCAGTTCTTATGGGCTTGCCTGTTCCTGAGATTTATATACAACAGAGCGTATCGGCAGGGGGTAGAACTACATACGCCATTGTGGATGGGCAGCAGCGCGTTCGTACGATTTTGCAGTTTATTGGTGCTGAAACCGACCCCGAAGAACAGGAGTACAACAAATTTTCTTTGGATAAGCTTCCGGCTCAATCTGAGTGGCGAAACCTAACATTTTCTGACCTTTCGGAGGAGAAACAAATCAAGTTTATTGGCTATAGGTTTACGGTTAGGTTTTTAGATACAGATAGCGAACCTGAAGTACGGAGTATGTTTACGCGTCTCAACAAATACCTGACTCCGTTAAATGCCCAAGAGCTACGAAACGCTACCTATACCGGCCCACTCATTCGGCTCGTCACTAAGTTAGCAGATGATGAGTACTGGGCAGAAAACAAAATAGTGACAGCTGCTTCAATTCGAAGGATGGGAGATGTGGAGTTTGCAAGCAATCTTCTCATTGGTGTGTTGCATGGCCCGCAAGGTGGGAGTCCCAAAATAGTCGATTCATACTATGAGCAATATGAAGATTACGAAGACGAATTTCCAGGTCAGCCGGCTGCAACAAAGCTTTTCAACGAGACACTAGACATAGTGAAAACGCTCTTCGCGGATATAAGAAATACTCGCTGGGGTAACAAGACGGATTTTTATACTCTTTTTGTCGGATTGGCCTCATTGTTGAGGACCAGCGACCTGACAGGCAGAAAAGTTAGGGAAGTCAGGGGGGTACTTCAGGACTTCGCCAATCAGGTGGATCTGCGTCTCTCTAACGAGAGGGCCAAAGTAAGTCGCTCAGCGATTGACTACGTAAGGGCTGTAGAGAAAGGTGCCAATGATAAAAGGCGGCGGGCAGATCGTCATAACGTACTGGTAGAGTTGATTCAGGCCTACTTTAGGGCCAGGAAACATTAGGAGAATGGGTAGACAACTTTACGAGATCCTGTGTGCAGATGCTTTTCGGTGGCTGGAAAGGCGCAGAGCGAAGTCAATTCATGCAGTCGTTACGGACCCTCCGTACAGCGTTCTTGAGTACACGCCGGAACAGCTCAATAAACAGCGTAATGGACGCGGGGGAATTTGGCGTCTTCCGCATAATTATGACGGCTCAAAACGCAAACCGGTGCCACGTTTCACAGTGCTGCGTTCGAAGGATCTAGAAAGGCTGCAGGATTTCCACGCTCGCCTCTCACCTCAGCTCTTTAGAGTCTTGGTGCCGGGTGGTCATGTCATCATCGCCTCACAACATCTACTATGTCATTTCGTTGTCTCAGCATTTACTGACGCTGGGTTTGAAATCCGTGGCCAAATTGCCCGTATCGTCAAAACCCTTAGAGGGGGTGATAGGCCTAAGGGCGCTCATGAGGAGTTTCGAGATCTCTCGGTTAGCCCAAGATCTTGTTGGGAGCCCTGGCTAATATTCCGGAAACCTTGCGAAGGCCGAGTAAAGGAAAATTTGGAAAAGTGGCATACTGGAGCGCTTCGGCGCCCGCAATCGGATGTGCCTTTCAAAGACCTAATTGAATCTGCTCCCGCTAGGGGTACTGAAAAAAGGCTCGCACCACACCCCTCCCTCAAACCTCAGGCTTTCGTGAGACAGATCGTTCGGGCGTCACTTCCTCTCGGCAAGGGCGTCATTTTGGACCCATTTATGGGTTCAGGCTCGACGATAGCAGCCGCACACCATCTGGGTTTAAGGAGTATAGGCATAGAGATGGATGAGGAGTTCTTCGAGCTGGCGCAGACGTTTATACCAGAGTTGTCTAAACTACAGGTAAACGGGACTCGATAGTTATCTAGGAACCCCGCAGAAACTTTTCACTGCCCTCTCGGATGGAACTTCTCATAAACGGTCCTGAGCCTTTTACGGCTCACATGCGTGTAAATCTCGGTGGTTGCTATGCTGGAATGACCTAGCATTAGCTGAATCGCTCGTAGATCCGCATTGTAGTCCAGTCCGATTGTCTACCACATTTCTACCACAGAATCGCCCGAATAACGGGAAAAACCAGGGAATAAGAAGAACGTAAATGATTGAGCAGAAAAGACGGGCTAATGCGTGTAGGCTCATACTTGCTCTTGGAGTAGGGATAATCCTGATACTGGCCAATCGGTAGATTCCGGTCTCCGTTGACCGGATTTGCTCCGTTTTAGGCTCGCAGGTTGCCGCTCACGGGTAGATCGGCTTCCTGCGAAGGGGTAGGTAGGGTCAATTATCAATAGTTGCAGAGAATGGCTAGGGAACGGATAACCCAAAGGGTCGCCTTTGCGCTCTATGCCACAGGCGCATATCGCTCTGAGCTATGGTAGACTGTAAGTTGGTCGGAAGGCTGGCTAGAGACGTGCAACAGAGGACACCTCGGAGGAGTTCAAAAGGGTTCCATACTAGCCATACTAGCCAAAACAGTGGGGTTTGAGAGAGAAATACGAGCACTAGAGAGAGTGGAGAGAAATACGATTGTCCGTTGATTCTGAAGAGGTTACCTTAAAAATCAACAGGTTAGCTATACTTATGGTTTCGAATCCTACCTCCTCCGCCAACGTTTTCAACTATTCAGCTAAGCAGCTGGGTTGACAACTCAGCTGCCTACATTCAAGGCTGGCTATCCAAACTCCGCAACGCGTGCTGTGCTAGTCGGCAAGCAGTTTCTGCTCCTGGATCGGGACAAGAAATACGGCGAAGGATTTCCAAAGCTTCTCACAGATGCTGGGACTGAGATGGTGCGCTTGCCAGTACGGTCTCCGAATCTGAATGCCTACGCCCAAAGGTTTGTACTTTCCATCAAAAGGGAGTCATTTTGGGAGGAGAACTTAGAGGAGTCAATCATTCAACCGAGATAACCCAGTTCGACGGCCTTGAGAACGGCCCGGGTGCGATCCCGGACGCCAAGTTTGGAGAGGATGCTGGAGATGTGATTCTTGACCGTGCCTTCAGCCAGGTATAGGGCCTCGGCGATTTCGCGATTACTATAGCCTCCCTACATTAAACCCAGAATCTCCACTTCTCGCTCGGTTAAGGGGTCGGGTAAGTCCAGACTGGGGAAATCGCGGTCAAGACGCTCCAAACCCTGCAGGATCCGCTCCGTCAAGACGGGCTTGATGGCGGTTTTACCGGCGGCCACATCACGGATTGCCCGGGTCAGTTCATCCAGTGAAACATCTTTCAGTAAGAAACCTCTGGCTCCCCCACGGACTCCTTCCAGCACGATCCGATCGTCGTCGAACGTGGTCAGTATGATGGTGGGTGGAAGCCGGCCCGATTGCCTGAGGGTGGTCAGGACTTCCAAGCCGTTCAATTTGGGCAGCC
>JALLON010000020.1 GCA_027717925.1 Acidobacteria bacterium AH-259-G07
TCAAGAAGACAGCCAAGGGACCGGTTGTTGAAGAAGTTCGGGAACCTATTGTGGATCTCTTTGATGAAGAAGACCACCTACTGGTAGTGGCTGAACTACCCGGAATTGACAGCAACGCTATCAAGCTTGAGGTGGAGAAGGACATTTTGACCTTATCTGCGGAGACAAGAGAAAGGAAATACCACAAGGAAATTGTTCTTCCCTCCGAGGTTGACGTCTCCACGGAAGAAATGACCTTCAAGAACGGGATTCTTGAGGTGAAGTATTCGAAAAGGCGATAGAAAAAGGTGCCGGTAAAGGAAGATACATTAGCCTTAAAAGTTTCTGAAGCCCGGCAGCGGGATGTGGGCCGCGGCATCGCCCGCATGGACCCCGCTGAGTTTGGCAGAGATGGGGAAGCCTGGGAAGTCGGTGATATCCTGCAGATCGAAGGCAAGCAAAAAACGGCTGTGAAACTGATGCCCGCTTACGCGGAAGACAGGGGTAAAGGGATCATTCAGATCGATGGGATTATCCGGGAGAATGCCCAGGCAGGGATCGACGAGAAAGTTGAGGTCCACAGGGTCGATTACAAGCCTGCGGCCAAGTTGACGTTAGTTCCTATGACCATCAGCACTCTGAGAGGGGAGAAGGATACGCGCTATATTGGCAGGTTAATTGAAGGACTGCCGGTGACGGAGGGAGATCGGGTGCGGGCTACCCTCTTTGGAGCCCGGCCCATGGATTTCAAAGTCCTGAGAACGGTTCCCAAGGATGGGGTGATAATCATTCAACCGACTACCGTCATCCGACTGGAAGGGATCAAAAAAGCAGAAAAGCGGGGACTGGCGGTGACCTACGAAGATGTAGGTGGTCTTGGGAAAGAGACCCAACGTGTTCGAGAAATGATCGAACTTCCGTTGAAGTACCCCCAGGTGTTTGATCGGTTGGGGATCGATGCCCCGAAAGGGGTGCTTTTACACGGTCCGCCTGGATGCGGCAAAACCCTCATCGCCCGCGCGGTAACCAATGAGACCGACGCCTTTTTTATCAGCATAAGTGGGCCGGAGGTGATGGCGAAATACTATGGGGAGTCTGAGGCTCGTTTGAGGAGTGTTTTTGAGGAGGCTCAGCGCAATGCCCCGGCCATTGTTTTCATCGATGAGCTGGATGCCATCGCCCCCAAGCGGGAAGAACTGGGAGGCGACAGACAGGTTGAAAAGCGGGTGGTGGCCCAACTCCTGGCCATCCTGGATGGGCTTGAATCCAGGGGGCAGATCATCGTTATCGGGGCAACCAATATCCCCGATGTGCTGGACCCTGCTCTGCGGCGACCGGGACGGTTCGACCGGGAGCTGACCATCCCCATCCCCGACAAAAACGGCCGCTTGGAAATCCTGCAAATCCATACCCGCGGCATGCCTTTAGCAGAGGACGTGAGCTTGGGGAAACTGGCTGAGATCACCCACGGTTTTGTAGGGGCAGACCTGGAGGCACTGGCTCGGGAGGCGGCCATGGTGGTTTTGCGGGAGATTATGCCGCAGGTTGACTTCCAGCTGGAGGAGATCCCCTACGAGACATTGCTGGAGCTGGAGATCACCATGGATCATTTTATGGAAGCCATGAAGGAGGTGGATCCTTCGGCTATCCGTGAAGTCTTTGTGGAGGTGCCGGATGTCTCGTGGGAGGATGTGGGCGGACTGGATGACGTGAAGCAACAGTTGATGGAAGCCATCGAATGGCCGCTCAAATTTCCGGAGGTCTTTGAAAAAGCAAAAACCCGCCCACCCAAGGGGATTCTGCTGCACGGACCACCCGGCACGGGGAAAACGTTGATAGCCAAAGCGGTGGCCAACGAGAGTGGTGTGAACTTCATCTCGGTCAAGGGGCCGGCCCTCATGAGCAAATTCTTGGGGGAAAGTGAAAAAGGGATCCGGGATATTTTCAAAAAGGCAAAACAGGCTTCGCCCACAATTCTGTTTTTCGACGAGATTGATGCCGTCGTGCCCATCCGTGGGCTGGGCGGCGGCGATTCCACCCGCACAACTGAGCGGGTGATCAGCCAGTTTTTGATAGAGTTGGACGGGATCGAGGAGTTAAAAGGTGTGGTGGTTCTGGGGGCAACGAATCGCCTCGATATGATTGATCCGGCCGTCCTGCGAGCAGGCAGGTTTGACGTGATCCTTGACTTACCGTTACCGGACAAACAAGCCCGAGAGGAAATATTAAACATTCACACCCGGGCTAAGCCACTGGCCAGGGACGTTAGCCTCAACAAATTGGCGGAAGAAACCGAGGGGCTTTCTGGCGCTGATCTGGAAGCCGTGGCCCGCCAGGCAGCATCCTTGGCCATACGTGAGTTTTTAGGCAAAGCAGGGGATAAGGCTCAAGAACACGTGGAGAAGTTGAAGATCAGAATGGCCCATTTCACTGAAGCTTTAAAAAGTAATAGACAATGAAAGAATATGGAATGAAAGAGGAAATCCTGACCGCGGAGGAGGCGGCTCTTTACCTGCGGGTAGCACTATCAACCCTCTACCGGTACATGCAAGAGGGTAAAATCCCCTGTTTTAAGGTAGGGAATAACTGGCGCTTTAAAAAATCAGTCCTAGACGAATGGATACAAAAATTATCTGAAATCGATGAGGAGAAAAACATGCCGAAGCGGGACAACAAAACTGACAAGGAAGTCAAGGTAGATGTCGCTCTCGGCCTCGGGGGCATTTTCAAAGGCCTGGGAAATCTTCTAGATGTGGCGTCTGATCTAACTGAGAAAGCCGAAAAGTTTCAAGAGAGAGCCGCAAAGTTTCAAGAGCGGGGTAAAAAAGAAAGACGAGTGGGCACTCCCAAAGGCCTTCAAGCAGTCTATGGTTTCTCGGTCCGGGTGGGTGGGGAGGGTCGCCCCATCATCGAAAGTTTCGGAAATGTTCGAGAGAAGGCGGGAAAGGGACCGGTGGTTGATGACGTGCGCGAGCCGATCACCGACCTGCTAGACGAGGAAGAGTATTTTTTGGTGGTCGCCGAGCTACCTGGAACGGAAGAAGGAGACGTCGGCTGGCAGCTGAAGGAGGACATTCTGATTATCTCCGCCGAGTCACAAGATCGGAAATATTACAAAGAGCTGTTGTTGCCCTCAGCCGTCGATGAGACGAGGGTCGTCAGTTCATGTAAAAATGGCATCCTAGAGTTGAAACTATGGAAACCGAACGCCGCCTAGAACCAAAAAGCCGGCTATCCGGGGCGGCGCAGCCCCTGATCCTCAACGCCGCCTTCCTGCTGGAGCAGCAAGAGGTAGGCAAAGGCCGAGCAGCTGGAAGGCCGCTACCATGCTTACGAGGCCAGTTTTGGAGTGCCCCTCGGCGCCTTACAATTTTTGTGGAGAACTGATTGGATCAACCGTGGGGAAGGATGTATATCCGGGATAGAGCGGTGCGCCGATTGATTTACATCCCTATTATCCACACGTCTGAGGACTTCGGCTCTCAAGTGCAAGCAGTCAAGAAAGAATGTGTCGCTCGATACGGTGTACAGGCCTGGGAGCACCACCTTTGAACCATCGAGCGATTCTGGCACAACATGAGCCGTTCGCTGCGCGCTTTGCCCCGGGACGGTCGGAAGATCCGCATCTACCAGGATGGAATGCCGGTCTGTGGGCAAGAAGTGGAACTTGCGCGCCAACTGGCCCAAAAGGGGAGCGCGAATCATCGGCTTGTGGTGGACCTGGTCGAAAGGGGAGCGCTGCTAATGGGGACGGAAGATCCAGAGCTGCTCTGTCAGGAACGCGGTCGCTTGAAAAGCGGCGCCAACCTTTCCCAGGATGCCGCGGCTTCCCACTATGACCACCTTATGGAACGCCGCGATCGGTACATTGCGAACCGGATCAACTCCACCCTCCGGCAGGGGGAACTGGGGTTAGTCTTCATCGGTGCGCTTCACCGTCTTGCCGACAAGCTACCCGAGGACATTGAAGTCGTCCAATTGGGAGAACCCCGCCTTTCGCGCGCCTAAACCGACTTTAGTAGCGAGCTGGGCTACGCTGCCACTAACCCGCATAAGTGTGAGAAATGCGGGCGGAGGTTCCTAGCTTCCCCCTGGAGGCTGACCAAGTAACCCAGAATTGAGGTGTTGGAGCCTGCTCCAATTTCTTCTCCCCTGTCCTGTTTCCCTTACCCGATTCCCAACAGGTAGATACTGGACGAGTGCTCGTTCGCGATAACTAAATTCAGGCCGATGGTGAATCAACCAAATCGATCTTCTGGAGAATTGTTCGGCTCCGATGAGGGAATGAGAGGAGAAAGATTGTGAGGCCTGTGGAAATGCTGTGAATAAACTGCGGACTGCTAGATCGAAAAGCGGAAAGCGAGGTGCCCAAAGTAGAAAGGGACTTTTGCACACGCGTTGTGCAATTGAGGCCTAGTGACACTTGAGGCCAGCCCGAGATATACTTAAATGGTGCCATTACAGCCGTGAAGGTAAGGCCACAATAACGTGCCGGCGAACAAGTACTACAGAAAAGTCAACCGTTTCCGAGTAGGTTCCTCCCGGGCTTCATCCAATCTGTCAGTCTCGATGATTAGCACCAACCAAGTTTACACGTTTGGTTGCTCTTCACAAAAGCTATCGATCCCTTGCCGTAATGACGGTTATAGTTTGAAGCTCAAACGAGTGTAAACGAAGGTTGACATCCTGGGAGGCGAAACGAAGTCTTCCTGCCCTGTCGGCTTGTTATGGCACACACAATAATTTGCTGATTAATGGCGAGTTAGAAGTATGTCATTGGATCCGCTTGGAATGGCGCCTGCAGATGGCATGCCGCTTGCTTGCATCAAGTAATTGGGGAGAACAATCGAGAAAACATTGTTGTGGAGGCGGACGAGAAGCAAAGACCCCCCATATGCAATGACAGCAAACGCAATCAGCACACATCGTTTTGCCACGGTTGTGATTTTAATCACACATCGTTTGCCACGGTCTGTGATTTTATGCTCTGCAGAGGGGCCTTCAGGGGCGCCAATGAAAACAAAGTAGGACGTCGGTTACAGGAGAATGGAAATACGGAAACCCGCTCTACAGGCTATTGTGTCCTTGTGAATACGGCGGGCAGAAAAAGGCTTGAGGAGCAATGTCGGAAAAGGGAGACAAACTGACGGAATCCGAAGAGCTTTACAGAACGCTGGTGGAAACCCTCCCCTATCCCATTGTTGTGATTGACGTGGACGGGAGAATTCGGCGAGCAAGTGAGGGAATGGGGGATCTGTGTGGTACCGAAAAGTACAAGGAATTTCTAGGCCAGCCACTTCTAAGGTTTGTTGCGGTAGGCGATCGAACAAAGGTGGGAGAAAAGCTGCGTGAGCTATTCGAGAAGAAAACAGCGTCGGTGTTGAAGTTCGGCTTTGTGGGGCCAGATAGGCATGTGCGTGATATTGAAATGAGTGTTTCACCGATACACGATAACGGGAAGATCACTTCGTTCATCGGGGTGATGCGTGACATTTCCGAGCGTAGGCGCCTGGAGGAAGAAATTCGTATCCGGCAGGAAGCGATAGAATCATCTATCGGCGCCATTATTATGGCAGACCTGCAGGGCAAGCTGACGCAAGCCAACTGGTCATTTTTGAATCTCTTTGGCTATAACGAAGAAAAAGAGGTGCTTGGTAAGAGATTTGAAAGTTTTTGGATACGCAAGATTCCTTCCAACAAGATTATTGAAACCGTTCACTCGGAAGGCATGTGGCGGGGTGAGTTGGTTGGGATCAATCAGAACAACGGTGAGTTTTTTGTGGATGCGTCCATTTCGATCATTTTGGATGTCAAAGATGAGCCCATCGGTATAGTCGGTTTCTTTAACGATATTACTGAACGGAAACAAACCCAAGAAAAAATGCGAGAAGCTAGTAAAATGGCGGTCCTGGGTGAATTCGTGACCGGGACGGCGCACGAAATCAACAATCCCATTGCCATCATCTCAGGAAACGCCCAGTATCTACTTGCCAAGTTTGATCTCAACACACTGAAAAAGATGGGATCAAGGGAGTTCAAAAAAATGAAAGAATCCCTTGAGATGATTAATAAGCACAGCCTGCGATGTGGAGAGATCACTCGCAAACTGCTCACCTTTGCGCGTGGTGGAGAGGAAACAGCTATAAAACCGGTAAAACTAAACTCAATTCTCAATGACGTCCTATCCATGGTGGAGCATCAGCTGGAGCTTTCCGAGATCACGGTAGGTAAGCTATTTGGTCGACTTCCGCTGGTCGAGGTGGACCCATCACAGATGAATCAGGTATTTATGAACCTAATACTGAATGCCCAGCAAGCGATGCGCAAAGGCGGAAAATTAACGATTAAAACAGAGGCGATAGATCACAATCAGGTTCAAGTGGAGGTCGTTGATACGGGAGAAGGAATCCCAGAGCAAAACCTGGGACGGGTCTTTGAGCCATTCTTCACGACCCGCCAGCCCGGAGAAGGCACAGGGCTTGGGCTGGCAGTGACATATTCCATTATTAAGGCTCATGGTGGCGACATCAAGCTCGAAAGTAAGCCGGGCCGCGGCACAAAAGTGATGATTGAATTGCCCGTCTCTGCAGAGCCCCAATCTGCATTTTCGTTAAAGTAAAGTGGCCCCACCCCAATCGCCTCTGTCACTCTGATTTGGGAAAAGAACTAGACAGACTCGATGGAGGTAGAAAGGATGACGTTGGCCCATCGAATTGACCGGGCGTTTCCCCGCCTGGGCACACCAGGGATCCTGAGATCATATCCCAACACATCCGTCCAACGGAATCGATTACTCATGCTCAACTATGCTCACCCCTCAGGATGAGCGTCAGCCTCGGTGACCCCCCACGCGGGGCAAGCGCATTGCTGATACCGACCCGGTTCCTGTTCTGCTCGACATCAGTGTTCCGGAAGATTTCCAGGCTCTTCTGGCAGTTGCCTTTTGAACCGAATCTTGACCAGTTTGCCGTTTGGCAATATCTGCGGGGCTTAATGAGGAATCGATGCGAAAGCGACTCGGGGACATGGCTGAAAAGAAAATATTGATTATCGATGATGAAGAAGATTTCGTAAAAATGTTGACGAGGAACCTGGAGCTACATGGTTACCATGTTGAAGGTTGCACCACCGCCCGACAGGCGCTAAACAGGGTTAAGAAGAAGTCCTATGATATTGTTCTCGTGGATTTCAAGATGCCTAAAATGGGTGGCGATGTGATAATTGAGAAAATACAGGAAATATGCCCCACCTGCAAATTCATAATCCTAACGGGGTTTTCGGTTGATGGGAAAGTGCGGGAAATTCTGGAAACCAATCCCAAGGTCTGCGCCTGTTTACAGAAACCTTTTGAGATAAAAGATCTGGTATCAGAGATTGAAAAAGGATCCCGGAGATAATTGAGATTCGGTGATGAGAAGGTTGCTATATGTCCCCATCATTCATATGAGTGCCGACCTGGGGTCCGTTGCTCCGGTTGCTGTCAGAAAAGGGCAAGCCATCTTTGGAGAGGAATTTTGGGAGGAGCACCGTGAGACCATTGAGGGCTTTTGGAAAGCTTTACGGGCCTTTTCTAAGGGGGTCAAGGCGGAAGGCTTGAAGATATACCAGGATGGCATGCTTGCCCACGGGGAAGCAGGTCGAAAGATCGTTGAGGAGGCTGTGGAAAAAGGGAGTCAGAACTTCCGTATTGTTTTGGACCTGATGGAAGGAGGTGCTAAGCTAATGTTGACGGAGGACTACCAGTTGGCGAAAAAGGAGCGTGACCTTTTGGTTTGCCTGTCCAAAAGCAGCGGCTTATGGCGGAGAATATGGGCCTACATCAAGTACAAATTTATCAAGGGGCGTTTGCTGAAAAAGAGGGATCGCTTTATTGCTGCCCGGATTGACAAAACGTTGGGTGAGGGTGAAGTGGGGATCCTTTTTGTGGGGGCATCCCATGACGTTTGCTCTAAGTTGCCCGAAGACGTCGAAGTGATCGCTGTAAAGGATCCTGAGAGAATCCTGGGATATCAGAAAGGCATCCTCCGAGCCGCCATCTCGGGTAAGCGAAGCATTGAAGATCTGAAACAACTGAGTGATTATTTGAAAGCGCCTATCGAGGTCTCTCTTGATCTATGTGCTTAAGGATTACCACAAGATTCTATTGATGAAGTCAAACTTCTGTTTGCGAAGTTTCTGTATTTGAAGAGAAGAAGTGTCCAAGCGGCAAGGCTGCCTTGGATCGGTTTGGCCTGAAATGCGCCGCATCAAGTGGGGAGGAGGGTAAGGAGTGAGAAAAATATTCATCGTCGATGATGAACCTGATGTGTGCAGAACCCTCTCGTTGTTGGTGGAGGAGGCAGGTTACACTTCAAAGCCGTTTCCGTCCGGAGAAGAGCTTATCAAGCACCTGAAAAGGGAGATCCCCGACTTAATCCTTTTGGATCGAAAAATGTCGCCCAAGATGGACGGCATCGCCGTCCTGAAAAAGATGGTTGAAAGGAACGTTAAAGCACCGGTCATCATCCTTACGGCATATGGCGACGTGGACCTGGCAGTGGAAGCTATGAAGGTCGGTGCTTACGACTTCGTGCGCAAGCCATTTGACAAAGAGACGCTGCTGCATCGAATCGGACAGGCCATCGAGAAGTATGACCTCCTCTTGGAAATCAAAGACCTCAGGCTAAAACTTAAGGAACGGGAGTTTCTTGAGTACACGATGGGCGCAAGTCCTGAAATCCGTGCCGTTCATCAGGCCATCGAGAAGGTGACAAAGACTGATTTTTCAGTTCTGATCTACGGCGAAACAGGAACGGGCAAAGAAATTGTGGCCAGAGCAATCCACGATTATAGCCTTCGCACGGATAAGCCGTTTGTGGCGGTCGACTGCGGTTCGATTCCCGAGAACTTGATCGAAAGTGAACTGTTTGGCTACCGCAGGGGTGCCTTTACTGGAGCCTACGAACCGCGTGACGGTCGGTTTCGCCAGGCCAACGAGGGAACCATCTTCCTGGATGAAATCGGTAATCTTTCCTATGAACTGCAAAAGAAACTGCTGCGTGTCGTTCAGGAGAGAAAGGTGCAGAAGATTGGATCGAGAAAACTGGAGCCGGTGGATGTGCGTATTGTTTCTGCTACTAATGAACCCCTGGATGAGCTTGTAGGGAGTGGGAAATTCAGGAAGGATCTTTACTTTCGGCTGGATGAATTCACCATCCGAATACCCCCGCTTCGGGAAAGGAGGGACGATATCCCCACTCTGGCCAACCGATTTTTGAAAGAGGCACAAAAAAGGTTGGGTGAGGGAAAACGGAAACTGTCACGCGCTACCTTGGTGGCGTTGCAGGGTCATGATTGGCCCGGAAATGTAAGGGAATTGCAAAACGTCATCCGAAGGGCTGCCCTCATCAGTGATTTTACCATTGGGCCGGAGCATCTGGCCTTAAGGTTAGACAAAGACGTCGCTCCGGAAATTGCTCTTGCCCATATTGATTACGACAGGGACCTGGATTTGAAGCGAGTCACCCGCGGATATGTCTCCCGTATTGAGAAACGTATCATTGAAAATGTTGTGAGGAAATTCAATGGAAACAAGAGTCGGGCCGCCCGCCATCTCAAAATTGATTACAAGACCCTCCTTTCCAAAATTCAAAAGTATGGAATCAATTCCATAGAACCGCCTCCATGATTTGTGGAGATAACACCCCATCCGCTTCGTTCCCCTTTTACGATCTTCCACTGCCAGAATGGGCCATAACTGTCTGGATAGCAGTGCCTTAGACCCGATATTGATGTGAAATTCCAGTTAGACGTTTTTCCGGCACACTTTTTGCACTTAATACTTACCGGCCACGCGTGAGAAGCGTGCACAGATTTCAAAATGAAAGGAGGTGATTAAAGGTGGCAGTAGAAAAAGCAATTGCGTCCTCCAGTCTGGTCGAAGTCGTAGATCGCATTCTGGACAAAGGCATCGTTGTTGACGCGTGGGTAAGAATATCCCTGGTCGGCATCGAGCTGTTGGCTATTGAAGCCAGAGTTGTGGTCGCGTCTGTAGAGACCTTCCTGAAGTATGCTGAGGCCGTAGGTTTGTTGCCGGAAGCAGCCTAGCATAACTCAGGCCTGGTAAGGACAGATGTCCTTGAGGCTGCCGAAGCATTCCCCAAGTTCGGGATCCTCCGGCAGGGCAAAAAGCTCTGACCTCAAGCATGTCACCTTTCTTATCGTGAAAGTGGCCTCCCTACAAAATCGTCCCGCAATTAATGTCAGAAAACTGAGATCCGTAGCTCAGTCCATCCTTGCCTCGTACGAAAGTAAAGTCAAAACAGTCACCTCCCTGATGAGGGAGGTAAAACAAAAAATTATCCAGACCTATGAAGACCAAAATAACGCTATCGAGAAAATCAGAGATACGCTGGCAAAAAGTCGAAATTTAAGAAAACGAGATTTTGACCAACTTATGAAACCCATCGTGGATCTGCAGAATCTGCGCAAGGAGCAGATCCACAAATTTTTAGAAGACTTTTGCCGAGAAGAAGAACAAGACATTTCCGAACTCAAGAGAATTTTGGAAGGGAAAGGTGGCTCTACCTCGGAGGGCTTTTCTATTCTGAAGGAAAAAATATTGTCTCGACCGAAGGCAAGGGAGGCCGAACTGAGCGAGTTGCTCAAGAGTTTTCACCAGGATCAGGCTGAACTGGATACCGTATTGCGCCGCTTGCTGGCGAAGGGTACCAACATTCAGGTCAAGGATCTCAAAAGGGCAATCCGCGCTTTTCAGGCGGACCACTATGGGGACGCCATCGTGGTGGATGATATCTTGAAAGAATTTTCACAGATAAAAGAAGACATTGATCATCAGTGGGAAGCGGTGGTCAACACCGTGGGTCTGAGGAAATATGCGGCCCGGACCACCGATGATTAATGACCGAGGAGCACAACAAAAGAAAGGAGGTAAGCTAAAATGGCTGTAGAAAAAGCAATTGCCTCTTCCAGCCTGGTTGAGGTAGTTGACCGCATCCTGGACAAAGGGATCGTTGTCGACGCATGGGTGAGAATATCCCTGGTCGGCATCGAGCTGTTGGCCATTGAAGCCAGGGTTGTGGTCGCGTCAGTAGAGACCTTCCTCAAGTACGCTGAAGCAGTTGGCTTACTGCCCGAAGCGGCGTAGTTGAAGGAGGGTAGGTAGAAGGATGAAGATGTCCTTGGGATTTTAGAGGCGTGTATGACCCCTCTAAAAAGTAACCACTCCCGTCCTGAGCAGGTCTTGAGTCCATTTTACAAGCGAACTAATGTGGGTGAGTGAAAAACGAAAAATGGAAAAACGAAAAATGGAGGTTAATTAAATGGGAACAGGAGATGATTTCAGAAGTCTAGCCCAAGACATGGCAGCCTCTTACAAGGACCGAGTAAAGTGGCACAAGCAGCTCTTGCGGGAAAGTAAGCGTGATAACAAGCGGAGAGCAAAGGAGGTGGCCGAACTCATTGCTGGCTTCAGCGGTGAGGGCAAGGCCCGAGAGGCCGAGGTGGCGAAGTTGATTGCCAGTTTCAAGCCTGAGGACAAAGCGCGGGCAAAGGAGGTGGCCGAGCTCATAGCCAGTTTCCAGCCTGAGAATGAGGCGCGGGCAAAGGAGGTGGCTGAGCTCATAGCCAGTTTCCAGCCTGAGGACAAAGCGAGAGCGGAAGAGATGGCAAAGTTGATTTCCGGATTTACGGAAGAGAGCAAAACACGGGCGGCCGAGGTGGCTGAGCTCGTAGCCAGTTTCAAGCCTGAGGACGAAGCGCGGGCAAAGGAGGTGGCCGAGCTCATAGCCAGTTTCCAGCCTGAGGACAAAGCGAGAGCGGAAGAGATGGCAAAGTTGATTTCCGGGTTTACGGAAGAGAGCAAAACACGGGCGGCCGAGGTGGCTGAGCTCGTAGCCAGTTTTAAGCCTGAGGACGAAGCGCGGGCAAAGGAGGTGGCCGAGCTCATAGCCAGTTTCAAGCCTGAGGACAAAGCGAGAGCGGAGGAGATGGCCGGCTTGATTGCTGGGTTTGCCGATGAGGACAAGGCCCGAGCAAAGGAGGTGGCCGAGCTCATAGCCGGTTTCAAGCCTGAGGACAAGGCTCGGGCAAAGGAGGTGGCAAGGCTAATCGCGGAATTCGCCGCCGAGAAAAATCCCCGGGCTGAGGAAATTGCGCAGCTTCTTTCCGGATTTAGAAAGGAGCGGGAGGAAGCAGCCGCGGGCTGGAGGGAATTATTGAAGCGGATGGAGACCAAAGCGCCACCACCGCCCAAGCCAGCAGAGCCTCCGCCGCCCGAAGCTAAGCCAGCGCCACCCAAAGCTAAGCCAGCGCCACCCAAAGCTAAGCCAGCGCCACCCAAGGAACCCCCAAAACCTCGAAAAGAGCTGACGAAGGAGGAGCAGATTCTGGCGGTTCTGAAAGAGAACCCTAAAGGTCTTGCGCTCTCCGGAATTGGCAAGGCTCTCGGTGTCCATTTCGTGACTCTGGCAGCTCCGATTAAGGCGCAGGAGACAGAAGGCAAGGTTGAAAAGCGGGGTAACCTCTATTTACTGAAGAAAATATGAGAATAACGATTGTGGAACGGGAAATAATCATGACAAGGAGGTTATCCAATGGCTAGACGAAGAAGGAAAATGGCTAAGGCTGCGGCTGCAGCACCGCCAATAGAGCGCAAGCAAATAACCTGTGCCTTTTGCAATGGCGAAGGGAAGGACCCCTTCGGGATCCCTTCAATCCTTTCCACCTGCCAGGTCTGTCTGGGAAGCGGAAAAGTATGGGTAGAGCCCCCTACCATTACCTGCGCCTTCTGCGGTGGTTCTGGCGTTTATCTTGACAAGCGACTGACCTGTACCGTCTGCCGTGGTAAAGGAGTGGTTACTAAACCGAAAGGTGCCAAGACCTGTCCCGACTGCTTGGGCAGCGGTATGTCCCCCGACGGACTGCCGGACCTGCTGTGTCGGGGTAAAGGAGTGATAGCAGGGTAAAGGAGTGATCTAACGCCTGTTCGAGATTCTTGAATAGGGTTCGAGCAGGCGATCCGCGCGGCGGGTTCCCCTGCCGGAGTCAAGTAAAGAGGCTAAACACGCACAGGCGCAGAGCCTTCGTGTCTTAGTTGCTAAAACGGAGGTATTACTATGCAAATCGACGAGCTAACCACAGTCCTTGAGCCGCGTCCCCTGCCTAACTTTGTTGAGACCCCTCAGGTTAAGGGTATCGCAGAACGGGCCGTAGCCTATATCCAGGCGGGCTTCCCTATCCATTTCCGGGGTATCTCCGGGACCGGCAAAACCACTCTAGCCATGCACGTGGCGTCCAAGATTGGGCGTCCTGTGGTGATGATTCATGGCGATGAGGAGTTCTCTTCATCCGATCTGATCGGGGGCGAATACGGCTACCGGGTTCGCAAGGTAGTGGACAACTTCATTCACTCGGTCCTGAAAACGGAAGAGGACATGCAGAGACGGTGGGTGGACAATCGCCTCACCGTAGCCTGCAAATACGGATTTACCCTCATTTACGATGAATTCACGCGATCTCGCCCCGAAGCCAACAATACTCTGCTTTCTGTTCTTCAGGAAAAGATGCTGGATCTGCCGGCTGCCCGAGGCGGTGATGAAAGTTACCTGAGAGTCCACCCCGATTTCACAGCCATTTTCACCTCGAATCCTGAAGAATATGCGGGAGTCTATCGGAGTCAGGATGCCTTGCGGGACCGGATGATCACCATGGACCTCACTCACTTTGACCGGGAGACTGAAATGGAGATTACCCAGGCAAAGACGGGACTTTCTCGTGATGGTTCGGAAAAACTCATCGATATTGTGCGCGGCTTGAGGGAATCAGGAAAATGTGAGTATGCGCCTACTATTCGTGGGCCCATGATGATTGGGAAAACTCTCAGAGTGAGAGGTGGCGGTATATCCAAAGACGATCCCGTCTTTCGCGAAACGGCCCTGGAGATCCTAACATCGGAGACGAGCCGGGTGGGGTCACGGAGCCATCAGGCCAAAATTCAAGAAGTGCTGAATACGCTGATTGACAAGCATTGTTAACCGGCAGGTTAGTACGTGGTTCCGCACCAAAGAAGGAGCTAGAGAGATGCCGAAAAAACAAACAGAAGACTTCAAACCGTGGGAACGGGAAGAAGAAAGAAAGAGAAAACCCTCTCGGGGAGACAGCATACCTCCCAAGACAAGTCAAACAGCCAGACTGCGCTCCAAACCAAAGATTGCGGGTCAGGAGTACCTGGACCTGTATCTCCTGATGAAACAGAAAGAGAGGGCTGAGAAGTATGGGGATACTCTGTACAAGCGCCAGGGAGGTGTCTCAGACGAGTGGAAAGACATGAAAAAGGAATTATACAAAATGGAAAAACAGCTGCCGGAAGTTCCGAAAGGTGGAACAGATGATGAAGAGGGCGAAACAAAATCCAAGCGTAAGAAACCCAAGAAGCTTCCGAGGTATATGAAGGGAATCGATTGGGACTACTAATCAGCAGAGAGGCACTGTTCGCGCGGGGTGGTAGCAACATAGATTAAGGGAAGGAGAATTCAATGTCTGACTGGAACTGGGAGACAAAATCCCATGGGGAGATGACCAGCGGCAGAAGGCGGATTAAGAAGCTCCCAGAGGAGTGGGTCTGGCAACCGGTTAAAATGGGACCTGCCTACGGTCGTGGGGGACAGGTTGGCAAACTTTTGCATGAGAGCGTTTATGATTGTGCCTTCTGTAAAGGTACCGGGGAAAGACCCAAAGGTTCCACCTGTCCGGTCTGCAAACGAAAAAGCACGGTAAGAATGGAACCGCCGGTAGTCATGTGTGCCTACTGTAAGGGGCGCGGTGAAGATAAGCCTAGAAGCGTCCTCACCTGTTCAGCCTGTAAAGGGAAAGGTGTGATTTCGGTAAAAGAGCCGGTAGAGATGTGTACACATTGCAATGGGCGTGGCAGGGAGCCGACCAACAAGATTGTTTGTG
Organism: Acidobacteria bacterium AH-259-G07; assembly: GCA_027717925.1. Taxonomy (GTDB): domain Bacteria; phylum Acidobacteriota; class UBA6911; order RPQK01; family JADFOI01; genus JALLOL01. Next base: position 14,935 of record JALLON010000020.1, read on the forward strand.
GATCCTGTCGTGGCAGCGGGGTTATGACATCCTCAGGAAAAGTAGAAGAGGCTGGTGAGGGCTTTGAATCCGCAGGATATGCAGAGTTGGGAGAATCCGACGAGTATCCGGGATGGGTACAACCGCCACCAGGGAGTGAGCGTGAGGCTCTGGAAGTCATTCTTGAGAAAGGGCGCGCGGGTCGAGTGACCGTAGGAAAATTCATAGGAGTATCGTCGACCTATGCTGAAATGGTCTGCAATGCCCTGGCCAAGAAAGGATTGGTCAGAAAAGGTGAGGATAGGATCTACTATCCAACACCGAAGGGCAAGAAAGCAGTGGGTTGGAGTGAAAAGGAGCATGATCATGGGTAATCTGAGTGCCATAGCTAAAAGGGAGATGGCCAAGGAGAAAGCTAAGCTGTCTGGGAAGCGAAAGAGAACACCCACTGCCCTGGAAAGGGCTGCGGAACGGTGGGAACTAGAAGAGGAACTGAAAGAAAGGCAACGGCGGCAAGAAGAACAGAAAAAAGACTCGGAAGAAACATCGTTTAAGACCATATCCCCAGATTACTTTCCTCGGGCAACACAAAGTAGATCAGATGTTGGGTTTGACTGGCGCCAATACACACCGGGTGCCGCAGAAGGGCTGCAAGAAGAGAAGCCAAGGTACCTTAACATGGCCACGATTCGTGCCATGGCCAAGAAAATGATAGCCAGGGAATGGCGTAGAGCCCGTGGTAAACCTCGGCGAGATGTAAGGCTTGAGCAGCTTGACCAGGCAGCAGCGTCCTGGTATGAGCGAAAAGAATTGGAGCGGAAAAAAGAAGAACAGAAAAAACAACAATTAGAAGGTTATGTTGACAAGCTCAATAAGGCCCTTGTGGAATTTTCATTACGACTGGAGGAGGAAACGGATGAGAGTGAAAACGACCAATTTGGGGAAATGTTTGAGGAAGACTTAAAATGGGCGGGTAATCCTTACAAGCTGGAGTGGTCTGAGAAGGGATGCCGGATCTGGTATGAGCCTTGGGAAGAAACGCAGGCCCGGAAAATCTCGAAAGTTGCTGACCCAGTCATCTACACCGCCTTTATCGACGAAGACATGAACATCGCTTCGCTCACGAAAAATGAGGACGATAGCTTCTTACCCAAGGTGAAGGAGGAGAATCTTGCTGCTAATTTTGAGGGGCTCTTGAAAGAGAGATCCCCTGAGGAGGGTGAAATATATGGACTACTTCAGGAGACCATCGCTGAGGTGGGACGCATAGTTTCCTTCCACCGGACTTCTTCCGGCTGGGTAGCCGCCGTGGAGGCATGGGAAGAGGTGCGTGTGCGAAACATTCAGAAAAAGGGTGAGGAGGGTGCGTCATTGAGCCGTATAGTCATTGATGAGACAGACGGTAAATTCAGGTTCAAGATATACAGAGATTAGAAAAAATTGTGGAATGTGGATGATAGATTTTATTTGCCAAACCATAAGGTAACTAATAACCAACGAGAAGGAGCGAATCATGGCAGTTGATACGTATGAAGAAATCCAACCGATTATGTTAGCCAAACAGCAGCCGAATTTTGTGCTAACACCAGAAGTGGAAGATAAGGTCCAACGGGCCGGTTTGTATTTAGAGGCCGGCTATCCTGTTCACTTTTCTGGTCCGGCGGGGACGGGCAAAACAACCCTAGCCATGTTCACCGCTGCCCAACTCGATCAGCCCTCGATCTTGATTCACGGAGAGGACGAATTTGGTGCGTCCGACCTGGTGGGTGGCGAATTCGGCTTCCGAAGGAAAAAATTGGTAGACAATTTCATCCATTCCGTCATGAAAACCGAAGAGGATGTGTCCGCCCGCTGGGTTGACAACAGGCTAACGGTCGCGTGCAAGCATGGGTTCACCCTGATTTACGATGAATTCACTCGCTCTCGGCCGCAAGCCAACAACGTTTTGCTCTCGGTGCTGGAGGAGCGCATCCTGGATCTACCCGCTGCCAGAAGTACGGAAGGATACCTGCGGGTGCACTCCAACTTTGCAGCCATCTTTACCAGCAACCCCGTCGAATACTCCGGGGTCTATCGAGCACAGGATGCCCTGGTGGATCGGATGATTAGCATTAAACTGGATCACTACGACCGCGAGACTGAAATCCAAATTACTATGGCAAAATCAGGCGTTTCCAGAGAAGAGGCTGAAAAGATCGTGGACATTGTCCGTTCGTTGAGGAAAGCCAAGTCAGACAATACGACTCCGACCGTTAGAGCAGCGATTATGCTGGGAAGGGTCATGACGCTATCCGAAGTCAAACCCAACTCCAAGGACGAGGATTTCACAAAACTTGCCTTGGATATCCTCGATTCGGAGATCTCCACTCCCGATGAGCCTGAGAACGGCGAACTGAGGACGGCTATCCTGACCGCGCTCAAAGAGGTCTGTTGAGGTGAGGAAAAAAGTTGAACCAAGCGCATATTTCCTTTAAGGCGGGTAACTTGCTTTATGCTGCTGGGGATTTCAAGCAGGCGGCGGTCTTCTATGGAAAAGCTCTGAATTCAGATCCCAATCTGGCGGAAGCCCACAATAACCTGGGGATTATCTTCCGGTTACAGGGGGATTACTGGAGAGCCATTAGAGAATTTCAGAGGGCCATTGAAGTCAATCCAGGGCTGGACCAGGCTTTTGATAATCTAGGCGTTGCCTATCTGCAGGTTGGTCTTCTGGGCAATGCCGTAGCCGCACTGGAACGGGCGGTGGAGATCAATCCCCAAAACCCTCGCGCCTTTAATAACCTGGGCACGGCCTGTGATGAGATGGGAGATTACAAGCGGGCTATCGATGCCTATCAATCGGCCTGTGAGATAGAGCCAGAGATGAAAGAAGCCCATTATAACCTGGGTGTGGATTATGGCATCATCGGCGCCCTTGAGCTTTCAATAGGGGAATTTAAACAGGTCCTCGAGCTGGGACTGGAAGATGCTGATACCCATTATAACCTGGCCCTTTCCTACAGAAGAAAAGGTGAATTTTCCAAAGCAACGGTGGAGTATGAAAAGGCCCTGGAGTTGAACCCGGAACTGGCTGAGGCTCCCCACAGTCTTTCTTTTCTTACGACGACTGGTGATGAGAGAGTCGATTCCCTTTCAGAATTCAAAGAAGCCAAGTTACTGTCGATCGAGGAGAATCAGGTTCTCAAGTAAGAGGGAATCCAAAGTGACCCCCCGAGAAGTACAGCTTTTGAATATCATGGAAAAACGTGCTCGCGCCAAAGTTACGCAGGTCGCGAAAGAGCTGGATACCTCCGAGCAGTATGCCCGCCAAGTGCTGGGCTATCTCACCAGGGGACGACATGTGAAGAAGCTAGGTCGTGACACTTACCAAATCACCTCCAAAGGGATCGATGCTGTCATCGGTGAATATCTGCGCACACTGACTGGTCTCGAGCGGGTAATTAAGAAGCATCTTGATGATGAGCGGAGACTTGTGGAAGAAATTCAGCGGCTTAAACTAAGAAAGAATGAACTCACCCAATCGTATGGGGGGAATGTACTTTGACTGAAAATGAGTTCAACGTATTGAAAGTTGTTGAGGCATTCACCAGGGTAACGAAAAGGAAAGTTGCAGCGGAGATGAGTATTACAGATGAGTATGCCCACTACATGTTAGATCGTTTGGCTGCCGGAGGTTATGTGGTGAAGGTAGGTCGAGAAACGTACATCCTTCTGCCGAAAGGCGTGGAGGCTATCCTGGAAAAATTCACCCTAACCAAGGACAGACTAGAAGTATTGGTTGAACGTCACAGCAAAGATATCGCCAGAGTCAAGAAAGAAATGGCGCGACTTAACAAACCGAATATTTTTGGGAAAACGGTTAGGGACTTAGCACGGAAGGGGCAGCTGGGTTGATATGAATTCATTATTAGAATCCAAGCCAGTGAAAGGTGTGAAATGACAGGCATTGAAACACAAGTACTAAGAGTCATCCAAGAGTTGGGACGAGCTGGGCAGGATGCCATTGCCAGGAAAATAGGTGTTTCGGAAGGTTATGCGTTTAACATCTGCCGGCATCTGGCTGAGGATGGGTATGTGGTTAACAGCCATGATGCTAAATTCAAACTCACCGAGAAAAGTATGAGAGAACTCAGTCCGGTTAGATCAAGAGGACCCATAGCTGTTTTAAAGGGTGGTATGTAGGAGAGCGGCTGATTTGAGAGGCGATGAGAAAGCGAAAAGAAAGAAATAATAGGGATTAGTGGTCATGTCGGATGAAAAAAAGAAAAAAGAGGAAAAGGAGGCGTTCGGGATTGACTTGGGCCTTGGCGAAATTTCCTTTGGTGGCCTATTTGAAGGCATAGGAAATCTTATCGAGTCTATAGGGAGAGTTGCAAAGGAGGGTGGAGTAGTCTCCGAAGAGGGGGAAATCGCCGGACTTGGCGATAAGATCAAGGGAGTTTATGGCTTCACCGTGAGAACCATGGCAGGTGGTGAACCAAAAGTGGAGACTTTTGGAAACATCAAGAAGACGGCCAAGGGACCGGTTGTTGAGGAAGTTCGGGAACCCATTGTGGATCTCTTTGATGAAGAGGACCACATATTGGTCGTGGCTGAATTACCCGGGATTGGCAGCGCCGATGTCAACCTTGATGTGGAAAAAGACATTCTCACCTTATCCGCGGAGACCGGGGATAGACAATATCATAAGGAGATTGTTTTGCCGTCAGAAGTGGATGAATCCACGG
>JALLON010000200.1 GCA_027717925.1 Acidobacteria bacterium AH-259-G07
GGAGCAAAAGGCCTGGAATACGTTGATCTGGATCGCCGCCCTAGTGATGATGGCGTCCTTTCTCAATGAGTTAGGACTGATCCCTTGGTTTAGTGAAACGGTCGGTCGTTTCATGGGTGACACCAACTGGATCTTTGCCTTTGTTGGCCTCAGTTTGATCTACTTTTACAGCCATTATTTCTTCGCCAGCAACACTGCGCATATCAGCTCGATGTACGTACCCTTTTTGGCTGTGGCTGTGGCTGCCGGGACACCGCCCCTGTTGGCTGCTCTAGTCTTGGGCTTCTTCAGCAATCTGTTCAGCAGCATGACCCACTATGGCACTGGTCCTGCCCCGATTTTCTTCGGTTCCGGATACGTAGAGTTAGGAGCATGGTGGAAACTGGGTGCGCTTATCAGCGTCGCCAACGTCATTATCTGGCTGGGCCTTGGAGGTCTCTGGTGGAAGGTATTGGGTCTTTGGTGAAAAGGGGCCGTGTGTTTTAAAATTTATTTTTTTTTAAAAAAATAAAATTTTAATTTTTCGGAAAAATTTTAATTTTAAAAGACACGGCCCCTTGTATGACTTACAATCTTTCGGCGGGGAGGGTGTTTCTTACACGTCAATCTCAAACAAAGAGAGGTATTCGCTATGGCAAGTTATCGCTGCTTTGCAGCCATGCTTTCAATTCTCTGTAGTAGTTTGACCTTTACTGTCCTTGGCCAGGGCTTGGATCCACGGCCTCGAGTGGTGGTGACAGGTCTCTCAGACGAACAACTCAAGGAAGTTAAGCGTGCCGTGCCCGAAGTGGAGATTATCGCTGCCGGCAAGGAAGAGCTGACGGAAAAAGTGGTGCAGGCCGATGCTCTGGTCGGGACCTGTGATCCCAAGGTGATTCGCGCCGGTAAAAAACTACGCTGGGTGCAGATTTGGAGTGCGGGAGTGGAAAGATGCACATATCCCGACTTGGTAAACAGTGACATCATATTAACCAATGCCAAGATCATCCAGGGGCCGGAAATTGCCGACCATGCCATGGCCTTGCTTCTCACACTTACCCGAAATATGAATGTAGCTGTTATCAACACGCGTAACGAGAGATGGGGCAAAGGGGATTATGATCCCATTGAGCTGCGTGGAAAAACTGCCCTGATTATCGGCATTGGGGGCATTGGCACACAAGTGGCCGAGCGCGCCTTTGCTTTTGGCATGAGGGTTTTGGCTGTGGACCCCAAAGATATCCCTTTTCAGAGGGCGGTGGAACGAGTCGGCAAACCCGATGAACTGCATGAATTCCTTCCTCAAGCAGACGTCGTCTTCATGTGCGCACCGCATACGCGTGAAAGTGAAGGCATGATGGGACAGGAGGAATTCTCGCTGATGAAGCACGGTGCATACTTTATCAATGTCTCCAGGGGTAAAACCGTGAAGACTAACGCGTTGGTTCAAGCGTTAAAGAAGGGGCACCTGGCTGGAGTTGGTTTGGATGTGATGGATCCGGAACCGCTGCCTGAAGGTCATCCGCTTTGGAAGTTTCACAACATCGTCATCACACCCCATATTGCGACTCGATCCGATTATTCCTGGGTGCGCCGTGTGGAGCTGGCCAAGGAGAACTTGAAGCGCTTCGCCAAGGGCTTGCCGTTACGCCACATCGTGGACAAAGGCAAAGGCTACTGATCGGTTGCAAGTTCCAGGTTCCAAGTTTCAAGCTGTTGAGCTTTTGAGCTGTAAGTTCTCAGTTTTGAGTTTTGAGCTTCTGAATTCTGGATTCTGGGATCACGGATCACACAGATCTGAACGGATTTTCACGGATATATTGGCTCCTGGCTACTGACTCCTTTCAATGGCGACGCGTTCACGCGCGGCACGCTTACGATTCGTACTGATGATGTAAACGGCGGCCGCGGCAAACAGAACGATGATCAGGCTCCCAACATTGAAAACGCCTTTTTGTGAATACCAAACAATCAGGTAGCCGACGCTACCGGGCAATAAGGCATAGTACGCGAAGGGGAACAAGGTCTTGCGAATAACCGATCCCTCTTTTCCAAGCAAACCGACCACAGCGGACGCGGCGACGACGTTATGGACACAAATGATATTTCCCGCCGCTCCTCCCACAGCTTGAAGAGCCACAATCCAGGTGGGGTCTACCCCAATCCGCTGGCCCACCCCGAATTGAAAGAGCGAAAACATCATGTTGCTGACCGTATTACTGCCTGCCACGGCAGCGCCAAATCCGCCAATGAAAGGCGCGAAGATGGGCCAGGCGGAGCCGACCAAGGCAGCGACCCCTTCAGCTAAAGCAATGGGCATCTTGTCATAACCGGCTGCCCCTCCGCCCGAGTTGATGAAAACCTGGACCATGGGGACTGTAAAGACAAGCGCGGCAGAAGCACCCACCATTGTCTTTGCCGAGTTCCAAGAGGCACGCTTGAAGGCTGAGAAATCCATCTGATGTAAGAAGATGGTAATAAAGCAGACCGCCAGAAAAATTGTTCCCGGCAGATAGAGAGGCTGAGCGTTTGCCGTAATATCAGTGCCGAAGATGTTGGGTATCGTTATGGTCCAGGATCTGAGCAGGTCGCTGAATGGCAACACCCTCAGACGAGTCAAGACCAGAAAAAGGGCGACCAGAACATAGGGAGACCAAGCCTTCATCATACTCATACCACCGCTGCGATGAGTCACATCCTTGATTTCGATCGATCCCGTCCACTCCGGATCCCAATTTTCTCTGGAGTCAAAGTTCCAGTACTCTTTCTCTGATGGCATCAGAAGACCTTTTTTCGCCGCGGTTATGACAATGGCTAGGCCGATTAGTCCGCCAAGGATCGCTGGGAATTCAGGTCCGAGCAAGTAGGCAACGATGATATAGGGTATGGTCATGGAGAAAGCGGCGAACAGGGCAAACTTCCATACTTGGAGACCTTCCGAGAAGGACTTGTTCTTGCCAAAGAACCGTGTCATGAAGGCCACCACGAAGAGAGGAATCAGAGTTCCAGCGATAGCGTGCAAAACGGCTACTTTCAACCCAATCATGGCCAGGAACTGCGGCCAGTCGTATCCCAATTGTTGGGCGAACGCCGCAATTGATTCGTCCGTTGACAAGCCGGTATTGACTCCCACCAGGATTGGAGTTCCCAGAGCGCCAAAAGAGACCGGGGTACTCTGAATGATCATCCCCGCCACAACAGCCGCCATGCCGGGAAATCCAAGACCCACCAATAGAGGAACGGCTACGGCGGCGGGCGTGCCAAAGCCGGATGAGCCTTCGATGAACGACCCAAAAAGCCAGGCGATAATAATCACCTGAACTCGCCGGTCCGGTGTGATGTCGGTAAAACCTTGCCGAATCGTCCTCATTGCCCCGCTTTCCTGGAGGGTGTTTAACAGTAGAATGGCCCCAAAAATGATATAAAGCAGTGTTGCCGCAACTACCAGGCCCCTAATGGAGGCTGCAGCTGCCTGGGCCATTGAAATCTTCCATACAAACAGAGCGAGGCCAACCGCCACAATGTAAGAAATCGGCATGGCCTTACTGGCAGGCCATCGCAGAATCACGAGAAATAAGGCAACTGCCACAATCGGCATCAAAGAAAGGATAGCCAGGGTTCCTATACTCATGTATCAATCCCCCCCTTTGGGCAAAGACCCAACGCTGTCGCTTCGGAAATGATCATCGGGAACGTGCTTACCATAGTAAAAACGTGCTTACCATAGTAAAGATGAATATTTGAGTAAAGAAAAATGCGTGAAATGAGGGACACCCTTTCCTCTTTCTCCCCTTTTCGAAAATGCAGCTCTACCCCTTTTATCCAGCGCCCCGCTGTGATAATAACAAGTGCCTCGCTCCGTAAAAGGATGACGTTTGCTGATGGAGCTTGGGAGGCGAGATCACGGAGGGAGGAGGTGCCCGCCTCAGGCGGGACTCGACGCCGTCGCGCTCGCCCCAAACATCACCGTACTTACGAAGCGAGGCACTAAGGAGGATTTCAACCATGAAAAAGTACCACATGATGATTCCTGGGGCTCTCGCAGCCATTCTCTTGCTTGCCACTCAGTGTGCGTCCGATGACACCCGGCCTGCGTCCAACGAGATCAGGTCTGAGTCCAAGGAAGGGAAGTCCCCGGCTGACGAATTGCCCCCCTATATTACTCGTTTAACTCACTTTGGCCAGCGTGGCGATTGGTCTCACGATGGCATGAGGATGCTCTTTCTGGAGAGAACCTTTGGTGACATCTACGAGATTGATGTGCAAACTCAAATTATTCGCCCCATTTCTCATCACTACTTTCACGAAGGCTATACCCGGGCCCTCTATTTGGCAAATGGCGACATCATTCTATCAGGGGCGCGTCAGTTCGATGCAGAAGACCCCTTTCCCAGCCGGCGTGACAATGCCGAGTTATGGGTGCTGAGCAAAGAGCTGGACAAACCACCGGTCGCTTTGGGCACAAAGTGCTCGGAAGGACCGGCGGTGTCCCGAAAACGCATGACCATCGCCTGGACCATCGATCATGGTGACTACCCTGACAAACTCCCAGAAGGGGCGGCACAGATTTGGATGGCCGATATTAAATACGAGAATGGTGTTCCCAAGCTGGTCAACAAAAAGCTGGTCCTTGACAACAGAAACCTTGACTTTAAGACAGGCCTGGAGACGCAGAACTTTCGTCCTCCTGAAGAGAAAGAACTCATCTTCTCAGCCTATGGATATCAAGGCACAGAAGTCGTGGGAGTCGAGCTGGAGACCGGAAAGATTACCAACTATTCCAATTCTCCCCACTATGAAGAGCCGGAGGGGATCTTTCCCGACGGCCGGCACACTTTGTTCGAAGGGGACCACCACAACCCTCAGGGCTCTCAATACATCGACGTCTACAAACTACGCCTGGACGGCTCGGGCCATGTTGAGCGAGTGACCTACTTCGGCGACTATGCAGGATACAAGGCCTCCAATCCCGTGGTCAGCGATGACGGCCGTTTCATCGAGTTCCAGATGGCCAAGCTGGGCGATCCGGCCGGTGTCGGCCGCGGGCTTTTTATCTATGACATTGAGAAAGCAAAGGCAGCGGGGAAATGGAAGTGAGTTGGGTGCGTAGGCACCCTACGCACCCTTATCCACATTTCTC
>JALLON010000201.1 GCA_027717925.1 Acidobacteria bacterium AH-259-G07
AAACTGGAGTCATCGGAGACCAGGAAATGAATGACGGCAGCGACTTCTTCAGGCTGTCCCACTCGCCCCATGGGAATCCGGCTCACCATGTAGTCCAGATGCTCCTGGCTGACCTGCTCAAGGATCTTCGTTTGAATGACGGCCGGCGCAACTGCGTTGATCCGAATGTTTCGGTCCGTCACTTCCTTGGCCACTGCTTTGGTGAGGCCAATGACGGCAGCTTTGGTTGTCGAATAGGGAACCGCAAGTGGATTGCCCTCTTTGCCTGCAATGGAGGCCACGTTGACAATGCGGCCTTGCCCGCGTTCACGCATGTGGGGTAGAACCGCCCGGCAGCAGTAGAAGACCCCGGTGAGATTAACGCCAATAATTTGCGCCCAATCTTCATCGGTTTGCTCCCATAGGGGAGCACTTCTTCCGGCGACTCCCGCGTTGTTGATCAGGATGTCAATCTGATGAAAGCTCTCCAGAGCTTCTTGAACCATCCTTTCGGTGTCTTCTCCAGTGGAAATGTCCGCTGCAATGGCTTTACACTCCTTGCCTTGCGAGGAGAGCAGTTTACCCGTCTCCGCGGCTGCCGCTGCATCGATATCCACTGCACAAACCTTGGCACCGTATTCGGCGAGGCGGACGGCAGTGGCGCAACCGATACCAGATCCGGCACCTGTCACAATGGCCACCCTGTTATCGAGTCCCAAACCCATGATTGTCTCCTATGGAGAGGTCTGCCAGCGGCGGCGCCACAGTGAAATAAGCAGCGGAGAACACCACACAAGAACACATGTTGCCCCCAAAAAACCCGCCACTGGTCGAGCGAAGAAGTCCCACAGCTCATCCGATTTCGTCAAGCTCTGAATAAAGGTCTGCTCCAGTTTCCCTCCCAGAATGATTCCCAGTACCACTGGTCCCAACGGTACCTGATTCATTTCCAAAACGAAGCCCAGAATCCCCATTCCCAGCATCACCCAGACGTCAAAATAGCTGCCGTTGATGGCAAAGGCCCCTACTATACTGAAAAGCAGGATAACAGGAAGCAGAATTGGTTGGGGAATACGCACCAAATAGCTTCCCCCACGAATGGCCAGAAATCCCAGAGGGAGGAGAACCAGATTGGCAAGAATGAAAGTAATGTAAATGCCGTACACGAGCACGGACTGGGTCTCGTTTGTGAAGATCTGCGGACCCGGTATGATGTTTTTCATCAATAGGATACCGATGACGATCGCCGTGATTGAGTCTCCCGGTATGCCAAAAACAAGTGCCGGAATCCAGGCACCGGCAAGGGCCGAATTGTTGGCGCTGGTGGCGTCTCCAATCCCTTCTAGAGATCCCTGACCATATTCTTCCGGGTTCTTCGAAAACCTTTTGGACAAAGCAAAAGAGATCCAGGCACCAATATCTGCCCCAGCACCGGGCAGCATTCCCACAAAAGAACCGACAATGCTGGAACGCAGAACATGAAGCTTTCGGCGCCAGAGTAGATCGGAAGCAGTGGCAAACACAGAGCGCAGAGGCTGAAAAAGGAGACGATTGAGTAGGCTTCGGCCTGCTGTGAGAGTTTGATTGAACCCCTCCTGGACGACAGTTCTGAAATTATTTTGAAACCACAGCACATTTCTCAAGACCTCCGAGACTCCAAAAAGACCGATCATCGCTGGAATAAAATTGATCCCGGCAATCAGTTCATCTTGAGCAAAGGTGAAACGAGGCGAACTGTGAACCTCACTCAGGCCGACAGTGGACAAAAGCAAACCAATAATTAAAGCCAGCGCGCCTTTGAGAAGAGATCCTCGAGAGACGACGGCAGCACAACTCAGTCCCAGGAGAGTCAGCCAAAAGTACTCATAGCTTGTGAATTGGAAAGCGATCTTTGCCAGCCAAGGGGCTGAAGTGATCAGGACTGCTGCTCCGAAGAGGCCTCCGGCCACGCTGAAGAGCAGCGCAATGCCGAGCACCTCCTCCTGCCGTCCAGCTCGAGTGAGAGCATATGCATCGTCAACGTAGGCCGCTGAAGAGGGGGTACCAGGGATGCGCACCAGAGCGGTTGGAATGTCACCCGCGAAGATGGCACATGCCTCTAAAGTAACGATGGCCGCAAGAGCCGCAACATCATCCAGAAAGAAAGTCAGGGGAACGAGCAGTGCCACCGCCATGGTTGCGGTCAAACCGGGAATGGCCCCCATAAAGAGGCCGTAGGCAGCTGAGATGACGATGATCCCGAGTACTGGCCATTGAAAGATCTGTTCAAGAGCGGTCAAGAGAATCTCGCTCAATTCACCATCCCAGTATTCCTCGCGGTAATGGCACCCGCAAGAGGTTTCCAAAAAGTCCATACACAGCGGGAACTACAAAAAGCGTGACAACGGCAGCTACCCAGATCCGGGTTCCCAGCCTCCAAAGCAAGAGAAAGATTATACTTGCGGCTGTTAGAACAAAGCCTAGCTTCTCTGCTAGCAGTGCAAAGGCGGCCACGGCCAACACGATCTCCAGGAAATGAATCAATCCTTCACCAGACAACCGTGTTGGAGCGCTTGCTGCTATCGACTTTCCTCTGCTGAAAAACCGTACCAAAAGTGCCAGCAGGGTAATGGCCAGTGCTCCGAAGAGCAACTTGGGAAAGTCCATGGGCTGGAAACGGCCTACATTGACCTGCGAAAATTCTGGGCTGGTGAGCAGACTTCCCAGCTCCTGGTCAGCCCTTTCAAGCGATCTCCGAAACTTATCAGAAGGCTCCCACGTCAGGTTGAAACCCTCATTCTCCATAAACCAAGGGAAGCCCTTGCCGTTTAGGAGAGTCTGTCCAGTGACAATTTTCAACAGTGCTTCAGCTAGTCGATTGACAATCTCCTGTGATGTTTCTTGGGGAAGCCCCAGTCCGCGCCAACCTCCCACAGCCCAATTGATCCCCTGCTCTTGGAAAGTGGGGACGTCCGGGTATCCACTGACACGGCTCTCTGCCATCACTCCGAGGGGTTGCACCTTTCCGGCTGCAAGTAGAGTCCTCGCCTCAGGAAGGCTGCAGCAGACGAGATCAACCCCTCCGCTGACTAGTTCCTGAAGAGCAGGACCTGCGCCATTCGTGGGTATCCACTTAATGCTGTCCGGCTTCAGGCCGGCGGCTTGAAGCCAGCCTGCCAGAGCGAGATGCCAAATGCCGCCAGTGGCCGTGCCCGACGCCGCCAATGTTCCGGGGTTCTTGCGGACATCATCGGCAATTGCGTTAAGATCCTCCCACCGATTCTCATCTGCTCGAGTAAACAGAGCCGCCGGATCGCGATTAATCAGCATCACCGGGGTAAAATCCTTCCATGAAATTTCCGTGAGTTCACGCCAGTGAAGCATGTTGAGTTCGACCGTCATCATCGTCAGTGTGTAGCCATCGGGTCGAGCGCTGGCTCCACGGCTGTGACCAGTGACCCCAGCTCCACCTGTTGCGTTAACCACATTGACGGGCACTGCTAACTCTTGCTCCAGAAAAACTGCCACCTCTCTGGACAGCCGATCCGTTCCCCCTCCTACCGCCCAGGGACAAATGAGAAGAATTGGCCGGCTGGGATAGGTTTCCTTCGCCTGGCAACCTACGAGGGTTAACAAGGCCAAAACGAATGGCAGCCAAGAGAAGAACGGACTCGCAAGAGACTTTATTCGTGCAAATTCCATGGGCAATAGCCTGTCCTCGCTTCTTGACCTCGCCTCACAATCCCCATCAGCAAAACGTCGCCGTACTTAAGAAACGAGGCACTAACACAGGCGAGGCGAATCTAACACAGGAAGTTTTCCAAACCAATTCTTGAATAAGACTTTTCCAGGCTGAGAAGGAGTTCCACGGTAAACGGGCCTTGCTTTCACCCCTCTGAACGCTTACGATCTCAGACAGTTTCCTGTGCCAACTGAAGATCGGATGATTCGCAAAGTCCGATCCGAGGTTGGCGTGGCAAAAAATCGCCTCAAAAACTGAGGAAACTTTCAAGGAGACAAGATGAAGATCAACGTAAGAGCTCTGGCTTTGACTTTGGGCTTGACCTGGGCAGGTGCCATCTTAGTGACAGGTTTGGCAAACCTCATTTGGCCCTCGTACGGCATAGCTTTCTTGCAAGTCATTGCTTCAGTCTATCCCGGATACCAAGCCGTTGCTTCTCTCCGCGAGGTCGTGGCAGGAACGGTTTACGGTCTCGCTGATGGGTTTGTAGGAGGGTTGATTGTGGGCTGGCTTTATAATCTCTTTGCCGGCAGAAACTGAGCAGTGCTTCCACACAGTCTTACTGAAAAGGCTGGCTCAGCCCAATTCAGATTACTGCCGAGGGCCGGAGCGGCGACGAAACCGACTGCCCATAGCCCTGATCTCCTTCTCATCGATGAATCCGTCGCCGTTCGAATCCATCCCGTCAAACCGCCTACGCATCGGTTCCGGAGCTTCCTCCCGGCTAATCTTGCCATCCCCATTCGAATCGTTTCGCAGCATGCGCTCAATGAACTGGCCGCCAAAGCCGGGACCTGCACCCCGCCGCCGAGGCATCGCCTGAAGCTCTTCCTCGTCGATGAACCCGTCACCATTCGCGTCCATGAATCGAAAACGGCGCTTGAGTGGCTCGGGCACCTCCTCCAAGCTAAGTTTGCCATCGCCGTCTTGATCTCTTTCCCGAAGTCGAGCCTGGAAATCGCCAGGCCGTCCCACTCGTCCCGAACCACGCCGCGCAGTGCCTCCATCTATATCTCTTTCCAGGTGAATCGCGTACTGTTGTTTGAGCGGGATACAAAACGTGTTCGCGTCGTCGCAAGCAAAATAGCGAACCGTTAAGTCAATGGGCCCATTGAAGTTCTCCGAGGAGATGTCCAGGAGAAACTCCCGAGGATCCTTGTCGGCCGCCTCTTCAACCTTGGGTCCGACACCTTTGATGGGCATAACTTGTACGCCTTCGGGAGATTTGAGTTCAAATTCCAAAGGCTTGGTCAGATTGTTCCAATGGACTGCATACAGGCGATCCAGATGGAAACCCAGGTACAGTTTGCCCTTCCCGGTACTCAAGAATGGTCGCTCCACTTCCGCCCTCAGCTTCACATAGAACGGGGCCCCCTTCTCTTCGACAACAGGTTGTATTTTCAGGGGC
>JALLON010000202.1 GCA_027717925.1 Acidobacteria bacterium AH-259-G07
ATCGATCGTCTCCCGTAGAACAGCTCAGTTGCGAAAACTTTCCCAGCCCGTTGCGAACTGCTGAGGCGCACGACTCAGAGATCATTCCATCCGGGAACTGCCTTGGCAAATTCATCCTGAAACGCGGGGCGCCTTTGATTGAGGATCTTGACCTTACACGCATATGACTCCCATTCGCTTGGCCGGCCCACACAGCGAACACCGTTGCCACCGTCGTCCTTTGCTTGACACGCCTGGCCTCGAAGGTTCATAGTAGCTGTCACTTAACTCAATCCAAGAAAGGATCCGCTTGCCATGATGAAGATCGATCGCCGAAAGTTTATGGACCGTTCCGCCAAGGTGGGCTTTGGCCTGGCTGCGAGCCTGTCGCCGCTCGCTGCCGCCAAGCCCAAGGGGCCGATCTCTCCGAACAATAAGATCGTGCTGGGGATCGTCGGCATTCGGGGCCGGGGTACCTCCCTGGCCAAGGGTTTTGCCGTCCGGCCTGATTGTGAGGTCGCCTACCTAGCCGATGTTGATGCGTCGCTGTTCGCAGATCGCGTCCACGCGGTGGAAAAGGTGCAGGGGAAGGCCCCCAAAGCCGTCCAGGATTTCCGGCGTGTCCTCGACGACAAGTCGGTGGACGCTATCGCGGTGGCCACGCCCGACCATTGGCATGCCCTGGCGACCATTTGGGGTTGCCAGGCCGGTAAGGATGTCCTTGTCGAGAAGCCGGTCAGCCACACTCCGTGGGAGGGTCGCCAAATGGTTAAGGCTGCCCGCAAGTATAAGCGGGTGGTCCAGGTGGGCACTCAGAGCCGCAGTGCGGAATACATGATGAAAGGCAAAAGAGTACCTCGACAGTGGCAAGCTCGGCAAGGTCCACATGGTTCGCGTGTACAATCAAAGGCACTGGCCGAACGCTCAGGTAGTGCTCGACAGCCGGCCCCCGAACACCTTGGACTGGGACATGTGGCAAGGCGCGGCGCCCTACGCGAACTACAACACCAACTTTCATAAGCGCTGGAACCACTTTTGGCGGTTCTCGGGCGGCGACATCATCAACGATGGCATCCATCAGATGGACCTGGCTCGCTGGTTGATCGGCAAGGATTATCCGAAGTCGGTCTACTCAATAGGGGGCCGCTTTGCCGAGCCGGGTGTATTTGAGACGCCCGACACGCAAGCTGTGGTCTATGAGTACGATGACATGGTGATGACATTCGAGCTGACGCTCTACACGCCCTACATACTCAAGACCCCTATGAGCATCCGCCAAAGCGATACCTTCCCTCACTGGCCGCAAAACTCCACGTGCATCGAACTGTACGGCAGCCGAGGGCTGATGGTTGTCGGCAGACACGGCGGTGGCTGGCAGGTCTTTGCCCAACCGCAGGACCAGAAGCCGGTCGTCGTGGCCCAACGCTTCGGCCGATTCCCCGACCCGGAGCACAAGCAGAACTTCGTTGACTGTATCCGCAGCCGGGGGCGACCCAACGCCGACATCGAAGAGGGCCACCGCAGTACACTGCTGTGCCAGTTTGGTAACATCAGCTATCGCCTCAGCGGGCAAAAGCTTATCGTCGATCCCAAGACCGAAAGCTTCATTGGCAACACCCAAGCCAATGCCCTGCTCAAGCGAGAATATCGCTCACCTTGGGTCGTGCCCGACAAGGTGTAGTGGGAGAAGTCAGGACAAAGGAATCATGTCTAATCAGATTTTGCGTAGAGAATTCCTCCAAAAGAGTGCCGCATTGGCTGTGGGAAGCCTTGCCAACGGCAGCTTGCCCGCACTCAGCGAAACGAGTCGGCCCAAACCCGAGATCGTCTCGGTGAGAAAGATCTGGGACCAGGCCCCGCACAATGCTTTCACAGACCTGATCCGTTTCCGGCAGCAGTGGTATAGCACTTTCCGCGAGGCGGACGTGCACGGCGCAGGCGAAGACGGGAAGGTGCAGGTGCTGGTCTCCGCTGACGGCGAAGAGTGGAAGTCAGTGGCGCTCTTGGCCGAGGACGGAATCGACTTGCGTGACCCAAAGCTCTCCATCACGCCCGATGGTCGTCTGATGCTCCTTGCCGGAGGGTCAGTCTACGAGCGCGGCACATACCGGACGCGCCAGCCGCGCGTTGCCTTTTCCTCGGACGGTGGCAAGTGGTCGGCAACCCAACGTATCCTCGGCGATGGGCACTGGCTGTGGCGGGTGACCTGGCATGAGGGGCGAGCATACGGTGTTTCCAAGCTTGGTGAGGGAAATAATCCACGCAGGGGCTTTCTCTATCGCAGCACCGATGGCCTCCATTACGAACTGATCACCGAGCTCCATGTCCCCGGCGTGAGTGAAACCACCCTAAGGTTCCTCGAGGGCGGTGAAATGATGGCTCTGGTGCGACACGAGGAAGGCAACAAGCATGGATGGATCGGGACGAGCCAGCCACCCTACACGAGGTGGACTTGGCACGAAACGGAGTACCGGCTCGGGGGACCGAACTTTATTCAGATTCCTGACGGAACCCTTTGGGCTTCCTCGCGCCGGTATCATCCCGACGGAAACTCTACGGTGTTGGCCGAGATGGGCCGCGAACTCTACAAGCCAGTCCTGACCCTGCCCAGCGGTGGCGACACCAGCTACCCGGGACTCGTCTGGCACGACGAACTGCTCTGGATGAGCTACTACTCCAGCCATGAAGCCAAGACAAGTATCTACCTCGCCAAGATCCGCCATTCTTGAGTGTATAGCGCGGTGACGCCTAATGCTTGCCCATGAAGGCCAGCATGTGCCGAGCTGTCTGGTCGTCGGGTTGGTTGATGCTCTTCCACACCGTGCTGTGGTTGCGGTTGGGAATTTCCACGGCTCGAACCGCCGTGTACCCGGCGGCGAAGAGTTTGTCTTTCAGGCCCTCGTTGTGCTGTTTCCTCCAGTCCTCGTCGCCGTCCGCATAGATCAAAAGTATGGGTGGCTTGCCGGCTCCAATATATGGCGTCACAGACGGGCACCCATGATTTTCGAAGACGGCTCGGTGTTCGATAGTTAGATCATTTCTGACAAACTAGGTCTTGGCGCTTTGCAGGTGGGGACTTTGAATTTCGTTAGAATATTCGTTCTTATTTACACACTGTCAATTGGACCAAGCCTGTGTTTTGACCAGCGATCAGGAGCCCACCTCAGACCAAACAAAGTCACTCATCGATCTTCTCCCTCGTACCCAGCCAATTGAACCTGAGGATGCCTTGAAAACGTTTCAGATCGAGGAGGGGTTTCATCTGGAACTGGTCGCCTCCGAGCCGGAGGTCACCGACCCGGCTGCCATTGCCTTCGACGAAAACGGACGGATGTATGTCGCTGAATTGCGAGACTATCCGTACTATCCTCCAGAGGGACAACTTCCTTCCGGTCGCGTGCGACTACTCGAGGACAGCAACAGTGACGGCAGGTACGAGAAAAGCTGGATCTTCTGTGACCACGTCCAGTCTCCCAGCGGTATCGCTCCTTGGAAAGGAGGGGTGTTCGTGGCCGCACCCCCGCAAATTCTATATCTCAAAGACACAGACGGCGACAATGTCGCAGACATCCGCCGCGTTGTCTTCACCGGTTTCGGCACCGAAAGAATTGAAAACACCATGAACAACCTTGAATGGGGACTAGACCATCTGATTTATGGTGCCAGTTCCAGTAATGCCGGTGAAGTTCGGCCTGCCAGCGAACTTCGGGCCGAGGCGATCCCGCTTCGCAGTCGTGATTTCCGCTTTGATCCAGTCAGCGGCCAATTCGAGCTGCAGGCTGGAACCGGTGACTTCGGTAATGGCTTCGACGATTGGGGTAACCGGTTTGTCTGCAACGCCGGTACGGTCATCATGCATGCAGTTCTGCCAAACCGTTATCTGGCTCGAAATCCTTACCTGGTCGCCCCTCGAGGGCTCAAGAATCTCTTGAAGAGCGAAGGTCGTGGACGGGTTTACCCGATCAGTGCGCCGGAGCCCTGGCGGACGGTGCGGCAGACGTTTTGGGATCGGTGGGTGAACACCACACACCACATGCGAGCCTCCCGGTTTCCGTCGTCCGAGCTGGCACCACAGGGATTCGTTACCGGGGCGGCCGGGGTGAAGATCTATCGCGGATTGGCGTACCCTCAGCCGTACCGGGGCAACGCATTCACCGGTGAGGTGGCGGGTAACCTGGTGATTCGCACGGTTTTGCACCCGGACGGTGCGAGCTTCCGTGCTGAGCGCGCCAGTACCGAAAAGGAGTTTCTTGCTTCAACGGACAATTGGTTCCGGCCGGTCAACTTCGCCAACGCAGCCGACGGCTGCTTGTATGTGCTGGACATGTACCGCGAGACCATTGAAGACCCCACGGCCATTCCTGAGGACATCCTCCAGCACCTCGATGTGTACAGCGGACAGGATCGAGGCAGAATCTATCGGATCGTTCCAGATGGATTTCGTCTTCCAGAGCCGCCTCGCTTGGGCAAGGCCACTACCGCGCAGCTGACGGCTATTCTTGAACACCCGGATGCTTGGTGGCGCGAGACTGCCCACCGGCTTCTCTTCGAGCGGCAGGACAAGTCGGCTGTAAAGGCACTGAAGCGTCTGTCTCGTACCTCGGACGTTCCCCAGGCCCGGCTGCATGCCCTGTGGTCGTTGGAAGGGCTTGGGGAGTTGGATGAAGCCACCCTGTTGCTGGCCTTGAAAGATGCGCATCCGGCAATACGCGAGCACGCTGTGCGTTTGGCGGAAGGACGCTTGAAAACTTCGGTAAATCTTTGCGAGAGAGTGCTGGCGCTGGCTGAGGATCCCGATCCACGGGTTCGCTTCCAGACGGCGTTTAGCCTTTCAGTTGTGGATCAACAGAAAGCCGTCGACGCCCTCTGGCAGATTACTCGTCGCGACGCAGCAGATGAGTGGAGCCGGACCGCGATTCTTTGCGCCGTGCCCACCCGGGCTGCCACCCTATTGAAGACCCTGATTGCTGATCCGCAGTTTTTTAACCAGTTGGGGGCGGCTGTTTTACTGAGGGAATTGGCGGCATTGGTGGGCGCGCGTAACGATCTGCGCGAAGTATCGAGCTTGCTGGCAGCAACCCTGGATCAGGCCTTGAGCGAAGATCCGCAGCTGCGGAGAGACATCAT
>JALLON010000203.1 GCA_027717925.1 Acidobacteria bacterium AH-259-G07
TGCTTCAACCTTCTGCAAGGGCTTGGCCATGCCAAGAGCGACCTTTAGCTTATGCTCGATCTGGCCGGCGATGTCAGCCTTCTCTCGGAGAAACTGCTTGCTATTTTCACGCCCCTGCCCGAGTCTTTCCTGTCCATAGGAAAACCACGAACCGCTCCTCTCCACAATTTTGTGGACCACACCCAAATCGAGCAGCTCACCTTCGCGAGAAATGCCTTGTCCAAAGGTGATGTCGAATTCAGCTTCTCTGAAAGGCGGCGCTAATTTATTCTTGACGATCTTAGCTCTTGTGCGGTTGCCGACGTTTTGATCTCCTTCTTTAATGGCAGCAATTCGCCGAACTTCTAAACGGACGGAGGAGTAAAATTTTAGGGCTCGTCCACCTGTGGTTGTTTCCGGATTGCCAAACATGATTCCGATCTTCTCTCGGATCTGATTGATAAACATCAAACAAGTCTTAGACTTGGAGACAATACCGGTCAGCTTTCGCAAGGCTTGGGACATGAGTCGGGCCTGTAACCCCATGTGAGAATCGCCCATTTCTCCTTCCAGCTCAGCACGAGGAACCAGGGCCGCCACTGAATCAATAACAAGCATGTCGATTGCCCCACTGCGCACCAGCATTTCAGTAATCTCCAGAGCCTGCTCTCCACTGTCTGGCTGAGAGACCAGCAGCTCTTCAATGTTGACCCCCAAATTGCGAGCATACTTGGCATCCATGGCGTGCTCGGCATCGATGAAGGCAGCCGTTCCATTTTGTTTCTGAGCTTGGGCAATGGCGTGCAATGCAAGGGTGGTTTTTCCACTAGCTTCCGGACCGTACACCTCAATCACCCGTCCGCGAGGGTAACCACCGATGCCCAGGGCCGTATCGATCGATAGGGACCCGGAGAAGACCACCGGCACGTTCAAGGTTGTACGGTCTCCCAACTTCATGATCGATCCCTTGCCGAATTGCCGCTCAATCTGAGTCAAAGCCATCTCAAGGGCTCGCTTCTTATTTTGTTCGTCGCTCATGACTCTTTCCTCCCCCAAATAATCTATTGCTCTATTGCTCTCTTGCTCTCTTTTTTAACTATACTCCACAACTATGACCCACTTGACTCCTCTCTATCACTATTTAACGTCTGAACTCAAAAACCTACGAAAACAAAATGTGTTCTTAATCCGCATTTCTCACACCCGCTCGTCACGAAGCGGCGCAAGGGCGGGCCGGTGGCTCGCCCCTAGGGTACGCTGAGGAGGCCGAGCGAGCGAAACGCGGTCAGGCCGGATCATTGCGCCGATGCAGTAGAGCGGGTGTAAGAAATGCGGATTAAACCAACTCGACGGCCATCGCCACGGCGTTACCGCCCCCTAGGCACAAGCTGGCGATCCCCCTCTTCAGATCCCGCCCTTTAAGAGCATACAACAAAGTCGTCAATACTCTGGCACCACTGGCCCCGATGGGGTGACCCAGAGCCACAGCTCCCCCGTGAACGTTTAATCGAGCTGGATCGAGTGGAACCGCCTTAATGAGGGCTACCGACTGGGCAGCGAATGCCTCATTAACTTCATACAAGTCTACTTGTTCATCTATCCAACTGGCACGCTGCTGAACCTTTCGGATGGCTTCTATTGGGGCCATCATCACCAGGCACGGCTCAATTCCACTGCTTGCGCAAGCAACAATTCGGGCCATGGGCTCAACATTCAGACGCTTGAGTGCTTCTTCAGAAAGAACTGTCACAGCGGCAGCTCCATCGCTGATTTGTGATGCGTTTGCCGCTGTCACGGTTCCTCCACCCTCGAAGACGGGCTTCAACTTGGACAGCGACTCTAAGGACCCGCCGTCACGAGGTCCCTCGTCGTGTTCGAACAACAATGTCACACCCCCCTTTTGAGGAATCTTTACCGCAACAGTCTCCTCTTTGAAGTAGCCCTCTTTAATTGCTGCAACAGCCCGGCAGTTAGACTCCAAGGCATATTCATCCTGCTCTTGCCGTGCAACGTCATACTTTTGAGCTATCACCTCTGCCGTGCATCCCATGTGATAATCTTCATAGGCGTCCCATAATCCATCATGGATCATGGAATCCAGCATTTGGCCATGCCCCAGGCGGTAGCCCTCCCGTGCTTTGGGCAGCAAGAACGGAGCGTTGGTCATGCTCTCCATGCCCCCGGCCACTACAACATCCACATCGCCAACCCGGATCCCTTGACTTGCCAGTGTGACCGCCTTCAAGCCGGAACCACAGACCTTATTGACAGTCAAAGCGGCCACTTGGGCAGGAATCCCGGCCCGGAGAGCAGCCTGCCGGGCAGGATTTTGACCGAGTCCTGCCGAGAGTACATTGCCCATAATAACTTCCTCCACCGATTCCATTGGTATGCCAGCCCGATGGATCGCTTCATTGACCACCAACGTTCCCAGCTCAACCGCCGAAAAAGATCTCAATGTTCCTAAAAATTTACCGATCGGCGTACGACATGCCGAAACAATATAGGCATCCCTCATGCTGATTCCATGATAGCCGAAATGGGGCTGCAGTGGGGGTCTGGTCTAGCGTGGGGTCAGTCTAGACCAGACCCCCACTGCAGCCCCATTTGACAAGGCTCCGGAACGAATGTTTTAATTATTTGTGAACACCAGTGAGGAAGTATGGCGAAGATTTGTGAGATTTGCGGAAAGGGACCCCGTTTTGGTCATCATGTTTCCCACGCTCATAATTTGACCAAGCGGCGCTGGAATCCCAATTTGCAGCGTGTCCGGGCGGTTGTCAATGGGAGCATCCGCCGGATTCGCGTTTGCACTCAATGTTTGAAGTCTGGAAAGGTTCAGAAACCATCAATCGCCTCATAGTGCGGAAGAAATAGACTGTCCGGGCGTGGTGTCATCTCTTGGCCTTGTTGTGGGCCCTTTCTACTTCCTGGACCCCCTCGACAGCTTTAATGTAATTGACGATCTTCTCGAGATGCTCCGCATCATTGATCTCGACGGTCATGTCAATCAATCCGTAGCGGCTGTCAACGGCATTTGCATTTACGTTCACGATGTTGGTATCAACACTGGATATTGCCGAAGTAATATCTGCCAAAACCCCGGTCCGGTCCTCGGTAGAGATGAGCAACCGGACAGGGTAGGTGGTTTCCCTCCCATCCTCGGTCCACTTGACTTCGATCTTCCGCTCCGGGTTCAAGAGCAACTTTTCCACGTTCGGACAATTGACCGAATGCACTGAGATACCTCGGCCAGTGGTAATGTACCCAATAATCTCCTCACCGCGGATAGGATTACAACATCGGGCTCGGTAAACCAGGAGATCATCGTAGCCCTTGACCCGAATGGCAGAGTCCGAGCGTCCGAAAACTTTGTTGACCATTTTGGCCAGCTTCGATTCTTTGCTTTCTTCGGCTTCCTGCTCCAGTTTCTCCGGCTCCAGCCGCTTCAAGACTTGCCGAGAGGAGACTTTTCCAAAACCGATACTTGCGAACAGATCTTCTATCTTGGAGACATTAAAATCGCCAAGCATCGACTGCAGCTTGTCCTGGTATTTTTTGAGATTCAATTTGTACTTGCGCGCAGTTCTCTCAAGCAGCTTCTGCCCCAATGCGATGGCCTCTTCTTTCTGCCTCAGATTGATCCAGCGCCGGATTGCGCCCCTGGCCCGTGAAGTGTTGACAAAATTCAACCAATCCCGGCGTGGATGAGCATCGCTCGAGGTGAGAATCTGCACAATTTCTCCGTTACTGAGCTTGTATTTCAAAGGGACGATCCGGCCATTAACCTTGGCTCCAACACAGTTGTGGCCAACTTCGGTGTGGATCGAATAGGCAAAGTCAACCGGTGTAGCACCACGCGGAAGGGTGATTACCTCTCCCCGAGGCGTAAAGGTATAAACCTCCTCCGGGTATAGGTCAATTTTCAGATTGCTCAAGAACTGCTGCGGATCCTTTACTTCTTGCTGCCACTCCAAGAGTTGCCGCAACCATTGAAAGCGTTTGTCGTCTTTGCCTTCCTCGAGTTTGCCCTCCTTGTATTTCCAGTGCGCTGCGATTCCCTCTTCAGCTATGCGATCCATGTCGTAGGTTCGGATTTGCAGTTCAAAGGGACTTCCATCGTGACCAATGACTGTAGTGTGAAGAGACTGGTACATATTG
Organism: Acidobacteria bacterium AH-259-G07; assembly: GCA_027717925.1. Classification (GTDB taxonomy): domain Bacteria; phylum Acidobacteriota; class UBA6911; order RPQK01; family JADFOI01; genus JALLOL01. Next base: position 4,141 of record JALLON010000203.1, read on the forward strand.
CCACGCGGCATGGCGATGAAGTCTTTGATTCGCCGCGGAATCGGGTTCCACATGTTATTGACTATGCCCAAAACCGTGTAGCAATCGCGAACCGTGTTTGCCAAAACTCGAATCGCAATGAAGTCATAGACCTGATCAATGCTGATTCTCTGCCGCTTCATCTTCTGGTAAGTGCTGTAGACCCTCTTGATGCGACTCTCCATGTTGGCCTCAATTCCCTGCTCTTCGAAACGCTGCTGCATTGCCCGCATCACTTCTCGAGTGAACTTATCGCTGTACGCCCTCTTTTTTTCCACTTGAACAGAAATATTCTGAAAGGCGACAGGGTCCAAATAATTAAAGGCCAAATCTTCCAGCTCACCTCGCAGCTTGGCCATCCCCAAACGGTGGGCAATCGGTGCGTAGATGTCCAACGTCTCCTGAGCAATTATTTTTCTCTTTTCAGGAGGAAGATACTGCAAGGTACGCATGTTATGAAGGCGATCAGCCAACTTGACCAAGATTACGCGGATATCGTCGACCATAGCCAGGAGCAACTTGCGGAAATTTTCAGCCTGCTTCTCTTGGCGTGAAGAGAACTGAATCTGGCTGATTTTCGTCACACCGTCCACCATATGGGCGATGTCTGCACCAAAATACTCTCTAATGGTGTCGAGGCTGGTGAGTGTATCCTCCACAATGTCGTGCAGGAGGCCAACACTCACACAAGCCACGTCAAGCTTCATCTCAGCGAGAATACTGGCCACTGCTAAAGGGTGGAAAAGATACGGTTCTCCCGACCGACGGACTTGTCCTTTGTGTTCACGGGCCGAGAAAACATAAGCTTTCCTGAGGAGTTCTAGGTCCGCATTAGGATGATATCTTTGAACTTTTTCCTCAAGATCCTCGAAGCGAATCATGATTCCCAGTAATCCATTCTACCACTTCAGGCCTTGGGAAAATT
>JALLON010000204.1 GCA_027717925.1 Acidobacteria bacterium AH-259-G07
TCGCTGCAGTACTTACGTGAATCTGACGCGGTGCTTTTTGTAGTGGATCGGACAAGGCCGTTTGATGAGGAGGACTATTGTGTCTGGAGGCTAGTCCAGGAGTATCCTTGTGTTTTGGTGCTCAACAAGGAGGATCTTCCGTCACAGGTGAAGATTCCTCAGGAGGTCGAGCAAAGCTGTGCGGCCTCGGTTAGTGTCTCTGCGCTGAAGGGGACGCACCTGGATGATCTGAGAAGCGCTCTTTTAAAAGTTGTAACTCCCGATCGGGAACTCGAAAAAGAGGGCGCCTTGATCACAAGCATCCGGCATAAACGCTGTATAGAGGTTGCGCGCAACCATCTGCAAGCGGGCATCGCATCTTATCACTCCGGGATGAGCGAGGAATTTCCTCTCTATGACTTCCGCAAGGCTCTCGATGCAATAGCAGAAATCACGGGGGAGACAACCGTCGAGGACATTTTGCAGCAGATCTTTTCCACCTTCTGCATCGGGAAGTAAGAGAGTTAAAAGTTGGCGGCTCGCCCGAACCCGGGGAATTGCAAGAACCCGCCACACTTTGGCGATAGCGTTGATGGTGCCGGGCAATTAGCCCTGGTTAGGCCGGATCGGGCGCCGGCCGACCCCTGTTCTTCTTCTGAAGTTCTCGGAAATGTTGGCCAAAAGCGATTTTACTTTTCAGGCTTGTGGGCAGGAGAGGAGTGTCTCGTGAAGCCGGTCCAATTCTTCTGAGGAATGAAAGTGAAGCACGATTTGGCCCCGGGTGCCGTGGCCTCGAATCTCAACGCGGGTCTTCCAGTGCTCTTCCAATTTTTGTTCGGCCGCTCGGACATTGGCATCTTTGAGTACTGGCCGTGGTTTTGAAGGGTTCTGGTAACGTTGCACGCGCCGTTCCACCTCTCGAACCGAGAGGCCGCGAGCGACAATTTGTTGAGCCAAAGGAATTTGTTCCTGTGTGGGAAGGGGGAGCAGGGCGCGGGCGTGGCCCATTGAGATTTCACTATTGAGTACTCTTTCTTGGATGGCTCGCGGCAAGCGGAGAAGGCGGAGCGTGTTGGTGATTGCTGTACGACTGCGGCCCACACGGCGGGCAATTTCTTCCTGCGTGAGGCTAAACTGTTCTACTAACAGTTCATAGGCGTGGGCTTCTTCAATAGGGTTCAGCTCATCCCGCTGAATGTTCTCGACCAAAGCTATCTCCAGCATCCTTTCGTCAGATACATCTTGCACAATTGCCGGGATGCGGTCCAAACTCGCTTTTTGAGCGGCCCGCCAGCGACGCTCCCCAGCCACAATCTCGTAGCCATTCTCACTTTGCCGCACCACGATGGGTTGCAAGACACCGTTTTCTTTAATAGAAGCAGCCAACTCTTCTAGCTTTTGCACCTCAAATTTTATGCGAGGCTGAAGCGTGTTGGGCTGGATCTGGTCGAGATCCAGCTCAAGCAGCGCCGTGCTGGGCACGGCTGTTTGCGGCAATAAGACATCCAGGCCTCTTCCAAGTGCTTGTCTTTTCATGGGCGTAATCCTATGGGATTGGATTTTAGGGTTAGCTCCGCCGGACTGGCTGCTATTTTCGCCAAAATTTCACGGGCCAGCTGCAAATAACTGTTTGCTCCTTTGGAGCGGACATCGTAGAGCAAAATGGGCTTACCGAAACTGGGGGACTCTGCTAGACGAACGTTGCGGGGAATGATGGTCCGAAAAACCTGGTTCCCGAGGTGCTCCCTGACATTTTCTCGGATTTGACCACAAAGATTCAGCCGTTCGTCGTACATTGTCAGTAAAATGCCTTCAATGGACAATTTTGGGTTCAAGCCCTGCCGAACACGGGTGATGGTGCCCATCAGGTCGGAAAGACCTTCAAGAGCAAAATACTCACACTGGATGGGGATGAGCAGCGAGTCGGCAGCTACCAGGGCGTTGATGGTGAGGATCCCCAAAGAAGGGGGACAATCAATGAGGATAAAGTCATAGCGCGCGGTCAGGGGCTTTAGAGCCTGCTTGAGGCAGAACTCTCGATTGACAGCTTCCAGCAAGCCGATGGTTGCCCCAATGAGCTCTCGATTGGCGGGCAGGATGTCAAAAGAGTCCAGCTCAGTCGAGCAGGTGGCCGAAGCTGGATCCATCTGGCCACTTAGAACGTCGTGGACCGAGGCCTGAAGTTGATTTTTATCCAGCCCAAGCCCCGAGGTCGAATTTCCCTGAGGATCAAGATCGACCACCAAAACACGCAAATCCGCTGCAGCCAGTGAAGCGCCAAGATTAATGGCGGTGGTGGTCTTCCCCACACCCCCTTTCTGGTTGGCAATAGCGATCGTCTTTACCATCGGGATCGAGCGCTTAACGTATCACCAGGACCCGACATGTTTCAGGCGAGACGTTTCACGTGAAACACCGCCGGGCGAGCTGGTTTCCCACCCACTTTTTTAGCGTTTCGGCTGGCCCAAAGCAGCACGAAATGCGGACTAAAGCCGCACCCGCATGGCGGCTCACTACATTGGCCCTGACACAACCGTGACAAAATCCTGATCCGAATCTGACATTCCTGGCTATAATGGGGTTCACACGTCCCAGGAGGAGGAGACCATTCGAGCAAAACACATGTCTTTTCGCAACTGGTTCGGCCCGTCCCGCCATTTGCTAGTGCTGTTCCTGGCGATAACCTTTGTGCCAGCCACGGCTCTGGTCTGGTTGAGCTGGCGCATCCTTGAGCAGGATCGCGCGCTCGAGACCCAGCGCATCCAGGAGCGGCTTGAACATGCTGCCGATCTGATCGCAGCCGCGCTGGAGCGGCGTCTAGCCGAAATCGAGCAACAACTGCCTGCCTGGGCAGCATCACCCCCCGCCGGGTGGGGTGAAGATGCACGGATAGTGGAGCTCACCTCCCACAATATCGATGCCCACCCCAGTTTGCCCTATCTACCCACTGTTCCACCAACGAAAGAGCCTGCAAGCCGCCTGTGGGCCGCCGCCGAAACCTTCGAGTTCCAGCAGCAGGACTACGCCCAAGCCATCACCGCTTTTCGTGAGCTGTCAGGCTCGAAAGATCTGCTCATCCAAGCGGGAGCGCTGGTGCGGTTGGGTCGGAATCTTCGCAAGAATAACCAACACGAGGAGGCGCTGGCCGTCTATCAGGAACTGGCGCAGCATGGCTCCGTGCCGGTGGGTGAGGTACCGGCAGAACTTCTGGCTCGACAGGCCCGCTGCCGAGTACTGGAGGAACTGAATCAAGCTTCAGAATTGCAGCGGGCGGGTGCCGCGCTCTATGCCGATCTGCGGCAGGGCCGCTGGCTGGGCCTTGAGCCTGACGCCCAAGTGGGCCTCGAGGATGCTCTCGCGCTTGCCGCCGCAGTGGAATGGCTTTGGGAAGAGTGGCGGGTGATTGGGCGTGGTGAAGCCAGCGTGAGCGGCCGCCGCAGTGTTTGGGTGAATAGCCGCTCCGTCCTTGTGCTGTGGCGTGGATCTGCGGAGAAGCTGGCGTCGCAGTGGAGTAGCATCTGGCAGAGTCACCGGGTTGCCCTCACCTTGACCGACGTCGACGGCCATCACGTTTTGGGACCGCCCGGCCTGGCGGACGAGCACCAAGCCGTACGGGCGTCGGCCCACACACGACTGCCCTGGACTCTGAGCGTGGCAAGCACCAGTCCTAACCCGGATCTGGTAGAGTTGGCGGGGCGCCGACGGTTGCTGCTGGCCGGCCTGGCACTGATGGCGTTCTTGGTGCTGGCGGGCAGTTACTTCATCGCGCGCTCTGTCACACGCGAGCTGGCAGTGGCCCGCATGCAGTCCGATTTCGTCTCGGCGGTCTCGCATGAGTTTCGCACACCTCTGACCTCGATGCGCCATCTTATCGAATTGCTGGTAGGAGGCGTGGTCTCCGGCCAAGAACATCGCCATCAATACTACGCGATTCTCGCCCACGAGACCGAGCGACTCCATCGGCTGGTGGAAAGCCTGCTGAATTTTGGCCGCATGGAGGCCGGTGCACAGGAGTACTCTTTTGAGCCGCTGGATCCCGCCGAGCTGGTCAAGGACGTGGTAGAGGAGTTTCAGGCGGAAACTACGACCGATAGTCATCGCATCGAGCTGAGCGCCGAAAGCCGCGCGCCAATGATCCACGCCGACCGTGAGGCCCTCAGCCGCGCCCTATGGAACCTGCTCGACAATGCACGCAAGTACTCACCTGACTGCCCTACCATCTGGGTCGAGCTGGCTCCGCAAGGGGAACAGTTCGCCATCCGCGTGCGCGACGGTGGGCAGGGGATTCCCAGCGAAGAACAAAAAGAGATCTTCCAAAAATTCGCGCGCGGTGCCTTGTCCAAGGCTTTAAACGTCACGGGCACTGGGATCGGCCTGGCTATGGTGCAGCACCTAGTTCAGGCCCACGGAGGCCAACTCCGCCTTGAAAGCCAGCCGGGCCATGGGAGCACTTTTACCATCCTGTTGCCGGTAGGAAAGGAAGAAAAATGAAACGCATTTTGGTGGTGGAAGACGAACCCGGAATTGCGCTGGCGCTAAAGGACGATCTAACCTCGGAAGGTTATCAGGTCGAAGTGGTACGCGATGGTGAGACCGCCAGCCGGCGAGCTCGCGAGCAGGCCTTCGATGGGATCCTGCTCGACGTGATGCTACCCGGCAAGGACGGCTTTGAAGTCTGTCGTGACCTTCGCCGCGCGGGTCTGCGAACTCCCATCATCCTGCTGACCGCCAAAACACAGGAGGCCGAGAAGGTGATGGGCCTGGAGTTGGGTGCCGACGATTACGTGACCAAACCCTACAGCCCACGTGAACTGCGCGCGCGCATCAAGGCCGTATTGCGGCGGGCTGCCGACGAGCCTCCCGAAGTCTATCGGTTTGGCGATGTAGACGTGGACTTTTCCCGCTGTGAGCTGCGCCATGCCAACCAGCGGGTAGAGGTCACCCCGCTTGAATTTAAGCTGCTAGCGGCTTTCGTCCGCCACCGAGGACGTGTCCTCAGCCGCCAACAGTTGCTCGACGAGGTTTGGGGCCAGGACACCTTCGTCACGGATCGTGTGGTGGACAACCAGATCACCAACTTGCGCAAGAAGATTGA
>JALLON010000205.1 GCA_027717925.1 Acidobacteria bacterium AH-259-G07
TGTAGCGGACCTCCGTCCCATCTTTCAGCTTTGTTTTCCTTCCTGAAAAGATCAATATCTGGTTGGGGGGACAGATTTTTAAGAAAGCCTTCGTAAAGGCCAATGCGATGATAAAGAAGAGAATAACTAGTCCTAACCAAAGTCCCATCGTCATTTTCTTATCCTTCCTTTCATTTTTTGTTTTTGCTCAAAGATAAATAGGTTTTACTCCGATTCAGGCACTACGGATTAGATATCGAAATACAATGCAAACTCACCAGGGTGCGGCCTGAGTCGGATGTTATCAATCTCTTTCTCTCGTTTATAATCGATCCACACTTGGAGTAAGTCTTGTGTAAAAACATTTCCTTTGAGTAAGTATTCGTGATCTTCTTCCAGGGCATCGATCACGCTTTCTAAAGAACCAGGTACGGATTTCACCTTTGCTTTTTCTTCTGGTGGCAATTCATATAAATCTTTGTCAATCGGGGCAGGTGGTTTAATCCGGTGCTCAATTCCATCCAAGCCGGCCATCAAAATCGCGGCAAAGGCCAAATACGGATTGCATGACGGATCCGGTGTTCGAAATTCGATCCGTTTAGCCTTTTCGCTTGGGGAATACATGGGAATACGAATACAGGCGCTTCGGTTGCGTTTTGAATACATGAGGTTAATCGGCGCTTCGTAGCCGGGGACGAGCCTTCGGAATGAATTTGTGGTTGGATTGGTAAAGGCCAGAAGACTTGAAGAATGATGCAGGATACCCCCAATACAGTACTCCGCTAATTCACTGATATCACCATAACGACCTAATTCAAAAAATAGATTCGTACCACTTCTCCATAAACTCAAATGGACATGCATCCCTGAGCCGTTATCCATAAAGATCGGTTTGGGCATAAAAGTAACAGTCTTGTGGTAATGATGGGCCACATTTTTAGTGACGTATTTGTACTTCATGAGACTGTCGGCCATATTGGTCAACGTATTGAATTGGATACCAATTTCTGCCTGTCCGCCGGTTCCAACCTCATGGTGATGCAACCGAGCGTCAACACCAATCTTCATCATTGTCTTTACCATTGTCGAACGCAGGTCTTGCATACTATCCATGGGGGGAGTTGGGAAATAACCCTCTTTGTATCGAGGTTTGTATCCCAAATTGGGTTTCGCTCCGTTTCCTGAGTTCCAGAAACCCTCCTCAGAATCGATAAAGTAAAAACCCTGGTTATAGGTTTGATCGAACCGAACTTCATCAAAGATGTAGAACTCTGCCTCTGGGCCAAAATAGACGGTATCACCGATCCCAGTAGTATCAAGATACCTTTCGGCCTTCTGGGCGACGCTTCGCGGATCACGGGAGTATATCTTCAGGCTGATCGGATCCTTCACGTTACAGATGAAGCTTAAAGTCACGTGTTCCATGAAAGGATCGATAAAAGCACTTTTCATATCTGGTTTAAGCAGCATGTCGCTTTCATCGATCGACTGAAAACCTCTAATGGAAGAACCATCAAACCCTATGCCATGAAGAAACAAATCCTCGTTAAACTCTTTAACCGGCAGCGTAAAATGCTGCATCAAACCGGGAAGGTCAGTGAATTTAAGATCGATGAATTCAACGTTTTTTTCTTTGATCAGCCTGAGGAGGCCCCGGTAGGTCAATCTTGAGCTTTTCTCTAAGAGACCGTTTGCATGGTTGGTCAATTCGTTTTTAGGATTTCTCATGATCATTTTTAGCACCCCTGATCGTATTTAAATCTAGCCAATCGCTCTCCCGCCTCGTTCACCGGTTCTAATCCTGATACACTCTGGCAGGTCGACAACAAAAATCTTGCCGTCGCCAATGCTGCCAGTTCTGGCTCCTTCGATAATCGCGGCGATAGTGGGTTCAACAAAATCCTCGTTGACGGCAATCTCTATCCTGACCTTTTTAAGAAGCTGGATTTCTGTGATAACCCCGCGATAGGCTTCCGTATATCCTTTTTGCTCCCCAGCTCCTAAGGCATTTGAGACCGTCATCTTATAGACCTGTGCATCGAAAAGAGCTTGTTTCACATCAGTTAGTTTATGAGGCTGTATCATGGCGATGATCAGTTTCATTTCACTCTTCCTTCCCGCGCCGTAGCATTCTCTCTACACTCAACTCGTTGTAAACACCTGGAAGCCAGAGTAAGCTTCCATGGCATGTTCTCCGATGTCTAATCCCTTGAGCTCCTCCTCCCTGTCCACACGGAGACCCACAAGCGCCCGTAAGAGCCAAAATATGAGAAGGGCCACGCCAAAAACGCTCACTCCGAATGCCCCAACGCCGACCAGCTGCTTCAGGAAAGTGTGTTCGGGGTTAAAACTAAAAATACCCACTGCCAAGGTCCCCCAAACACCGCAAACCAGGTGTACAGAAATAGCGCCTACCGGATCGTCAATTCTAAGCTTGGAGTCGATAAAGATTACGGAAAGCACCACCAGTGCGCCAGCGGCAAACCCAATCATGATGGAAGACCCCACTGAGACCGTATCTGCGCCAGCTGTAATGCCAACCAGACCAGCTAAGCATCCATTTAAAGCCATCGATAAGTCAGGTTTCTTCTGAACCAACTCCGAGGTAAAAAACGCCCCCACCACACCCGCCGCGGCAGCTAGACAAGTGGTCACAAGTGTGCGGGATACAGCTTCAGGATCTGCCGATAAAACCGAACCCCCATTAAAACCGAACCATCCCAACCAGAGCAAGAACACACCAATGGTTGCCAAGGGCATATTGGATCCGGGTATGGCGTTGACCAAGCCTCCCACATATTTGCCAATCCTGGGCCCAAGAATAAGAGCCCCCGCCAAGCCTCCCCAGCCCCCCACGGAGTGGACCAAAGTGGAACCAGCAAAATCATAAAAGCCCAATTGGTCTAACCAGCCACCACCCCATTTCCAACTTCCTACAAAGGGATAGACTAAACCCACAAAAACAGTTGTGAAGAGCAGGAAACTGTTCAGTTTGATTCTACCGGCTACAGCTCCGGAAACGATGGTTGCACCTGTGGCTGCGAACATGGCCTGAAAAAGGAAATCTGTATAGTAGGTATAACCGCCATCGGCATATTCAATTAGACCAGCTGCTCCCTCCGGTGAAGATAATCCAAAGCCTGCAAAACCGAGCCAGCTTCCATAGATCCACGCGTCTCCCGGATACATTAAATTAAACCCACAGAAGGCGTAGGTTAACAGTCCGATGGAAACAATCATGGTGTTTTTAAAGAGAATATTGACCGTGTTTTTGGCTCTGATCAGACCGCTTTCCAAGGTGGCAAATCCCAGATGCATGACGAATACCAAAAAAGTCGCCACCATCATCCAGAGGTTATTGGCAACAAACAGGGCCTCATCACCCGTGGCCCCCTCCACAGGGGTGAAAAAACCAAAGCAAATCATCCCCATCAGTACCAACATCCTCGCTCGCCATCTTCCGGTTGAACTTCTTCTTCTCAACATCTTCTCCTCCGTTTTAAGAGCCCTCAATCTCGTCGACTGGGTGAGACATATGACAGATTTTCCTTGTTTCGGGACTCCCCCCCTCACCTCAGTTTTGTGCTGACTGAAGAACCAGAACCTTCTCGGGCCTGAGGAGGCTCTAGAAAGCCAGGCTCAACGTGAATCCTCCCCAAATGGTATCGGCGAAAGTCGCCGGACTGCGCGCGGTGCCGCGGAATACCTCTCGCGGATCTTGGAATTGAAAATTACGAAAGTCCCCTAACAAGGCGCTGTAGGAGACAAAGGCACTGGCCGACCAGTTCTCGCCCAAGCTGATAGGCGCACTGATCGTGAAGTTGAAATCGTGCGCACCGGCTTCGGAAGCCCCATAGTAGAATTCGCCGAAACCCCCGTTGACAAAGGCAAGCGAGCCGGAGAGGTCAACCCCGGAAAAAACGTTGTGCGGTAAGGTAAAAGAATGTCCGGCGCCTAGCAAGAAGTAAATGCCTGTGTCTCCAGCTTCCCCAGTTTCTTCCACATCCACGTACAGGGTCGCCGAAGGAGCCAGCGGCACCGTCTCAAAGGTAATACCTCCGTAAAGCTCCGTCGTTGTCGCCAGTGAAGCCGAGCGATCTGGAAAGGTGTAAAAAATCGTGCCGACATCGATCGAGACCGTCTCGAAGGAGTGCGCAAAAGAAAAGGTGTAATCGACCTCTGAGAACTTGCCCTGCAAACCACTGTGATCGCCGGGCGGTGCCAGCGGATTTTGGGGCAGAAATAGAGCATCACCCTCGTTCACAGCCGTCAGGTCAATCGTTCCCCACACATTGAAGGAGAAAGCACCAAGGCCAACCGTCACGGCCGGCTGAAGGCTCCAATCATTGGTGAGCCTCTGCCCGCGCCACATGTATTTGCTCACCAGAGCCGCATCACCGGAAAAGGAATAAATCGATTCGTCGCTGGTATCTTGAGCCAGCGCTGTCGGTAGACAGTAGCCTAGTAATAAGACCAGTACTAAAAGATGTAAAGCTTTATCGAAAATCTTTTTGCTCATGAGATCCCCCATATGGATAAACTTTCACTTTGTTGTTAAGGGCGACCAACGGTTGTCGTCCACGCTGGGGAGGCCTCCAGTGCGCAAGCTTCCATGCCGCCGTGTTCGCCGGTATCCAATCCCACTGCCTCTTCTTCAGGAGCGGCGCTTACACCTGCTACCCTTTGCAAACCTTGTGCCACTTGCGCCCAACCTGGCACACTCGGCTGTAAGATCGCGAAAACTCAAGGCTTTCAGCACGGCCGCCCGGCACAGGGCGGCCCGCTGTGGTGACAAACGCGTCGTTTTTTATGTGATTTAATACAATATTGTTAATTAAACCATAAGCCTCGGGTTTGCAGTTAGTTGCCCGTACAGATGCTTTTGAGTGAAGTGTGGGCAGGCTCTTTTAGCGCCCTGATTCGGGACACCCAGCCTCGGTGGTATGTCCCAGAATGGCCGTGACAGAAGGGCGCACGGTCTAGTTATGACAATTTTGTCACACAACTCCGCTCAATCGAACAAAATTGTTAGCTGCTTGCTGGTGTGGACAGGCTCCGCGGATTTGCTTTAGTCTTCA
>JALLON010000206.1 GCA_027717925.1 Acidobacteria bacterium AH-259-G07
ATCATATGTGAAAGACTTCAAACCTCTGTGGTTGGGAACCATTAACCTGAACAAAGGCCGGGGTCAGTTGACGCTCCGTACGCTCGATATTCCCGGCAAACAGGTCATGGATGTCCGGTTGATGATGCTCACCAAACTCTGCAAATAAGCCCCATCATGAAAACGAAAAATCTAAATCTGCTCCTTTGTGTTCTTTGTGTTCTTTGTGGTTTAAGCACACAGACCGCCAAGCGCCCCAACATCCTGTTCGCGTTCGCGGACGACTGGGGTCGCTATGCAAGCGCCTACGCCAAAGCCGATGAGCGAAAGGGCACGGCCAACGACGTGATCAAGACGCCCAATTTTGATCGCGTTGCACGCGCAGGTGTGCTCTTCAAGAACGCCTTTGTGACCGCGCCTTCGTGCACGCCGTGTCGCAGCTCACTGCTGTCGGGGCAGTATTTCTTCCGGACGGGAATGGGCGCGATCCTGCAAGGTGCGCAGTGGGATTCGAAGATTCCTTCCTACCCACTGCTGCTGAAAGACGCAGGTTACCACATTGGCGAAACCTACAAGGTCTGGTCGCCGGGGACACCGCGTGATGCGCCTTATGGCGCTGGTAAGCACGGCTACGAAAAAGCGGGTGGGAAGTTCAATTCGTTTTCACAAAACGTGACCAAAATGGTGAAGGGCGCAATGACCGTCAAAGCCGCCAAGCAAAAACTCTACGACGAAGTGCTGAACAACTTCGAATCGTTCCTCAATGCGCGCAAGGACGGGCAGCCGTTCTGCTATTGGTTTGGTCCGACCTTGGTTCATCGCAAATGGATCAAAGGATCGGGGAAAGACTTATGGGGCATTGATCCGGATTCGCTCAAAGGCAAGCTGCCTGAGTTTCTTCCTGACGTGCATGAAGTTCGCCAGGACTTCGCGGACTACATGGGCGAAATACAGGCCTTCGACGCGGGGCTGGGCGTGTTGCTGAAGAAGCTGGAGGAGACGGGCGAACTGGACAATACTTTGATCGTCGTCAGCGGCGACCATGGCGCACCGGGTTTTCCGGGCGGCAAATGTAACCTGTATGACTTCGGCGTGGGCGTTGCATTGGCCGCATGGTGGCCGGGACAAAAAGGCGGACGGGTCGTGGATGACTTCGTGAACCTCATGGATTTGGCGCCGACATTTCTGGAGGCAGGCGGTGTCCAACCGCCCAAGGTCATGACCGGTCGCAGTCTTGTCGACGTGTTGAAGTCGGCCAAGGAAGGCCTGGTTGATCCGAAGCGCACCTGGGTCATCACCGGCCGGGAGCGCCACGTGGCGGCTGCACGCGCAGGCAATCTGCCTTACCCGCAACGCGCCCTCCGCACGAAGGATTACCTCTACATCATCAACTTCAAACCCGACCGTTATCCCATGGGTGATCCCAAGGCCGTGAACCCACAAGAGGCACCGGTGTGGCAGGATTTGGAAAACAATACATTCATCGCCTTCGGAGACTTCGATGCTAGTCCCACCAAAGCCTGGCTGGTGTCGCACCGCAATGACGCTAAGTGGAAAAAGTTTTATGACTACGCCTTTGCCAAACGCCCGCGCGAGGAGCTTTACATTCTGGCAGACGACCCGGATCAGGTGAAGAACGTGGCCGATGACGCGAAATACGAGAAAATCCGTAAAAAACTCAATCGGCAATTGATGGCCCGATTGAGGAAAGCCAAAGACCCGCGCGTGACAGGGGACGGCTCGACGTTTGAAAAATCGCCATATACCAATGTCTTCAAACGGCCGGCTCGCTGAAGTTGGTCCTCAACTGGTTCGAAGAACTCAAGCGCCTTTTCCCCACGCGTGAGTGACTCCTACGTCAGGCTCAGGCTCACAGTTCGCATCAGGTTACTCCCTCTTGCTCATGTGTCGTTCATACAGCTCATCGAGCTGCTCGATCCTGAAATGATAGCCGAGGAGGTAATTGGGCTTGCCACGCTGCCACTGGCCGTAGGTGGCGGCAAAGATCGTTCCGTCCGGCAGACGGTGCTGCGTGGGATAGGCGCAGTCAGCCCCTTTGAAGTTGTCCTTCAAGCGAACCCGGTACTGGCCTTCCCGGCCTTCCTTCAAATCCTCATAGGTTCCGACCCAGCCCACCCAATCACCGAAGCTCGGCGTCTCCACAGCGCGATCGCGGAACGAGATAAAGAGTCGACCGTCGGGCGTGTAGGTGTGCTGATGCCGGTCGCCGGTCAGCGAATCGGGCATCTGACGCGGCTTGCTCCACGTTTTGCCTTCATCTTCGCTGAAGCTGATCAGCGAATTGTAGCGGCGATTGTTCTCACGCATCAGCAGTGCGATGGTACTGCCGTCCGGCGAACGGATAGAACAGCCTTCGCACGGGAACGCGTTTGGATAGCGAATGGCCACGCGCGGGTCGTCAAACGAGATCCCATCCCGTGTAGTTGCCGTGAATAGTGTGCCACGGTGGTGGTAGGTGGCCAGATAGCGACCATCCTTCAGACGGATCATGTCCGAGAACAGGACGATGGTTCGGTACAGCTCCTTGCCGCCGAAGAGCAGCGTCCGCATTTTGGACCATGTCCGGCCGCCGTCCTCGGACGACGCGTAGCGTGCAGGATAGTCATCACGGCCCGCGCTATACATGCAGATCCGCTGTTTTCCATCCGAAGCATCGATCTTGTAGAGAATCGGGATTTCCAGGAAAGGAGGCTGTTTCTGTGCGTTGATCACCACCGGTTCGTCCCAGCCTTCGGGAAGCGGCAGTCGCTCGGACCAAGTCCTGCCGCTGTCCTGACTGCGCTGCCACATGAGACGTCCCCGGCCGTGCTGATTGAGATACATCATCACCATCGTCCTGCCGTCATCCAGCAGTACCGAGCTGGGATGGCCCATATAGATTTTCGAATCCCGGCTGATCACCGTCTGCAGATCCTCGCGATCGTTCAGATCGATCTGCGGAATGGAAAATCCCCGATATTTTGCCTCGGCAAAGCGCTTCTTCTGCTGAGCGTAGGTCCCGGACGAAAAGGTGGATATCAGCGCCAAGACAATCAGCGCAAATGTACTCGGAAAAGGAGTCGTCATTTTTTGAGTCGATATCGTTAACACAGCCGTGTTCCCTTTGCGGCAGTGCTGGCAGCTTGATTCAAACCAGGACACGATTCGCCGGTCGCTCACGCAGATCACGAAAATCGAACCATATCGTTTTTTTAAATCGAGCACTAGGGTATAGTGAAAAAATCGGCTGTGTGTCGGTGCCCGGCAGCAGCGACTTCGAGAAAACCCGGACCGTAAGCCGGAGGAGGTCTTGAGTTATCGAAATTCTGTCATTTTTGGAGTCTTGCTGATGGGGGCTACTCTTGTTGCGGCACAGTCCGGGGCGGACAGGCGCTTCGAGGAGCTTGCCCGGCGTTTTGTTGACGAGTTCCCCGCGCTCTCTCCGGTTACCGCCACTCAACTTGGTGACCATCGCTACGACGGCCAACTTGACGAGGTCAGCCGGGAGGCCCGGGCTGGTGAGGCCGCCTTTCTTCGCCGCTACCTGGAGGAGCTCTCCGAGATGCCCCGGGAGCAGCTTTCGCGCGCCAATCAGGTGGACATAGCGCTGCTCAAACACTCCCTGGCATCCAATCTCTGGAAGCTCGAAGAGCTGCAGGAATGGGCCTGGAACCCCCTGGTCTACACCAGACTCACCGGTGGTGCGATCTATGCCTTGATGGCCCGGGAGTTTGCCCCGCTTGCCGAGCGGCTCTCCGATGTCGCCGATCGCCTGGAAAAAATGCCCCGCTTGCTCGAGCAGGTGCGAAAGACCCTCCGGCCCGAACGGGTGCCCAAGATCCACGCCGAAACCGCGGTTCGGCAGAACCGAGGTGTTCTGTCGATTCTCGAGAATACGGTCAAGCCCGAAATGGGGGCTCTGTCGGAACAGGAACGGACGCGACTGAAAGCGGCGATGGAGAAGGCCGCCAAAGCTGTTCAGGAGCACCAGAAGTGGCTGGAGACCGAGTTGCTCCCCAACGCGCGAGGCGACTTCCGGATCGGTTGTGATCTCTATGACAGGAAGCTGGCCTTCAGCCTGCATACACCTCTGACCCGGCGGGAGATCCGCCGGCAGGCTGAACGCGAGTTTGGGCGCCGGCGCGATGAGATGTACCGGGTGGCGCAGAAGGTCTACGCCAAGCAGTACCCCTACGTCGAGTTTCCCGACAACCCGAGCGAAGCTTACAAGCAAGCCATCATCCGAGCAGGTCTGGAGGTCGCCTATCGCGATCTCCCCGGTGGAGATGAGATTGTTGACGTTGCCGGACAGCAGCTCGCGCAAGCCACCGTATTCGTGCGTGAAAAGAACCTGGTCACCGTTCCCCAGGACCCGGTTGAGATCATTGTCATGCCCGAGTTTAAGCGGGGCGTCACCATCGCCTACTGCGACTCTCCCGGGCCACTGGATGTCGGACAAAAGACTTTTTATGCGGTCTCCCCCATCCCGGAGACCTGGAACGAGCAGCAGGTTCGCTCCTTCCTGCGCGAATACAATCTGTTCTCGATTCAGGACCTGACAATCCACGAGGCGATGCCGGGCCACTTTCTGCAGCTGGCCCTTTCCAACCGCTATCCGTCCACGCTGCGCGCTCTCCTCTCCTCGGGTCCATTCATCGAGGGTTGGGCGGTTTACGCCGAGCAGATGATGATCGAGCAGGGTTATCTCGACGGCGACCCCAGGATGAAACTCATTAACCTCAAATGGCTGATGCGCGCGATCACCAATTCGCTCATGGACCAGGCCATCCACTGTGACGGCATGACGCGGGAGGCAGCGATGAAGCTGATGATGGAGGGAGGCTTTCAGGAAGAACGTGAGGCGGCGCTCAAGTGGGTGCGCGCTCAACTGACCTCGGCTCAACTCTCAACCTATTTCCTGGGCTACCAGGAACACATTGACCTGCGCAACCAAGTCAGGCAGGCCTGGGGCAGCCTGTTCAGTCTGAAAAAGTACCACGACACCCTGCTGTCCTTCGGCTCGCCGCCGGTGCAGTTCGTGCGTGCCTTGATGCTGGACCTACCCATTC
>JALLON010000207.1 GCA_027717925.1 Acidobacteria bacterium AH-259-G07
GCAGGTGGTCCGGATGGTGAGCAGAAGATTCGCATTGTCCATCCCTTTCATCCCCTTCGGGGGCAATCGTTCCCGTTTGTGGTGACGAAGCAGCTCTGGGGAGAGCAGCGGGTGACCGTGCAATTCCCGGACGGCTCCTTTCACTCCCTGCCCACCAGCTGGACTGACCTGGCGCCGCCGGATCCCTACTGGAGGGTGGGACGTGGCCGGTCGCGGTTTCGAGTGGAAGACCTGCTCCAGCTGGCGAAGCGGTTGAGGGGCAGGAGCGGTCAGCCCTGCTGGGAGGAGAGGGATGTCAAGTAAATTACGTCCATTGTGTCAATTAAATTCTGTCCATTGGATGGTTCGTATTCCCCGCTCTAGGGGTGCCGATAAATCGCAAATTTCCCTTATCTACCGCAATATTACCGCTCAAACATGGCGGGAATGTCAGGGGATGTGGTATATAATTTATTTTACATATATGGCCCGAAAAAAACGGTTGCCTCCCGAGGATTCTAAAGCCGAAGCCTTGCGCCAGCACGGTGCGCTGCACCCTCACCCGGAAGCGGTCCGCGATGAAGCCTTTCGGGAGCATGAATTTTTCGATCCCCGCGACTCGGTCCAGGTCAAATACGAGATGCTGCGCCGGCGCCGGGTGGAGGCTCGACGGGTCAGCGAAGTGGCCGGATCGTTCGGGGTCAGCCGCCAGACCTTCTATCTGGCCAAGACGGTCTTTGAGAAGGAGGGACTCCCGGGACTGCTCCCGCGCCGGCGCGGACCGAAACGAGCCCACAAGTGTACGGATGAGGTTCTGGCGTTTGTGGAACAATGGCGGGAGAAGGCTCCTGCCGATCAGACGCTGAGCGAGGCGATCCAGGAGCGTTTTGGAGTGAAGATCCATCCCCGTTCGATCGATCGGGCCTTGGCCCGTCGCAAAAAAAAACCGCCGAAAAAGGAGCAGCCACAACCATGATGTGCTCGCAATGGGATCCGCTTTACTTCCAAGAGCAATACGAGGCCTTGCGAGGTGAGGCACTCGATGCCCACCGCGCCCGGGAGCGCGGCCATGGCCTGGCCCTGTTTCTAGCGCGTGGGATGGCCGCTTGGCTGGTAGCGCTTTCGGCCTTGTCACCCCGGACCCAGTCCCTTTCCCGCGAGCTAGAACGGGGCACTTCCAACCGTCACCCGGATCTTCCTCAGGCGGTACGGTCCAATCTGACGCTGGTTTTGGCCGGGATGGTTCTCGCCTGCAGTGAGGAGCTTAAGCTATGAATGAATCGAGCAAAGTCCGTCCCGAACACCTCCGTCGGCAGGCCTATGTGTATGTGCGCCAGTCCTCCTTGCGACAAGTTCAGGAGAATCGAGAAAGCACGGCCCGTCAGTACGATTTAAAACGCCGGGCCCAAGCTCTGGGATGGAAGGCCGACCAGATCGTAGTCATTGATGAGGATCTGGGGCTTTCCGGGGCGACAGCGGCAGACCGAAACGGCTTTCAGCGTCTGGTGGCAGAAGTGGGACTGGGGCGGGTCGGCCTGGTCATGGGGCTGGAAGTGTCTCGCCTGGCCCGAAGCTCCAGCGACTGGCATCGGCTGCTCGAAATCTGCGCTTTGGCCGAGACGTTGATTCTGGATGAAGATGGACTCTATGATCCCGCTCATTTTAATGATCGACTGCTGCTGGGCCTGAAGGGCACCATGAGCGAAGCGGAACTGCACGTTCTCAGGGCTCGGCTGTTGGGCGGGCAGCTCCACAAGGCCCGGCGGGGCGAGCTCTGGATTCGTGCACCGATCGGCTACGTCCACGGTCCGGGGGGCGCTCGTCTGGCGCTCGATCCCGACCAACAGGTGCAAGACGCCGTGCGCTTGCTTTTTGAGACCTTCCGACGCACCGGTTCCGCCGAGCAAGTGGTGCGCCACTTCGCGCGCCAAGGGATTCGCTGGCCGCGACGGCTCGCGAGCGGACCCCGGGCCGGCGAGGTCCTCTGGGTGGAACTGGAACACAGCCGCGTGCTGAACCTGCTTCACAACCCTCGCTACGCCGGTGCTTACGTCTATGGACGCACTCGGCAGCGCAAAGTCGGCTTAGGGGGTCACGTCAGTTATCGCCGACTTCCCCGTGAACAATGGAAGGTCTTTTTGCCCAATGCTCATCCGGCCTACATCTGCTGGGAAGAGTTCGAGGCCAATGAGGCGAGACTGCTGGAAAATGCGAACGGATATGGCTCGGACCGGCGTCGGAGTCCTCCGCGGGAGGGAGTCGCCCTGCTACAGGGGCTGGTTCTGTGTGGAATCTGTGGCGAGCGCATGACGGTCCGCTATTCGGTGCGACAAGGACACCCCGCTCCGGTTTACATGTGCCAGCGCCGGGGCATTCAGACGGCCCAGCCTCCCTGCCAGACGATTCCCGGCGCGGACCTGGACGAAGCGGTGGCCCAGACCGTACTGGAAGCCGTCACCCCGGCTGCCTTGGAGGTGGCTCTGGAAGTTTTTGAAGAGCTGCGAGCGCGTCAAGCCGAGCTGGATCGCTCTCGGCGCGCCCAAGTGCAGCGAGTCCGGCAGGAGGCCGAGATGGCCCAGCACCGTTATCTGCTGGTGCGTCCGCAGAATCGCGTATGGTCAAAAAACTCATCCGCAACGTAAGTCCTCCCTGCACAGAGGAATTCAGCCAACAGGCTCTACCCAACTCAGCCCGTTGACTTGACC
The DNA here is from genome assembly GCA_027717925.1 of Acidobacteria bacterium AH-259-G07. Lineage (GTDB taxonomy): Bacteria > Acidobacteriota > UBA6911 > RPQK01 > JADFOI01 > JALLOL01. The sequence goes on from JALLON010000207.1 coordinate 2,685, forward strand.
GCTGGCAACATTCACCCGATGCTCCATATGATCACTTGAAATCTGCATCTGGTGAACTATGACCTTCATTCTTCATCCGTGGCAACTACTAATCTTCATCATGGCCGGCTGGATCAATCGACACCAACAGGACGCAATTGAGTATTTGCGAACTGAGAATCAGGTACTCAAAGAAAAACTCGGCAAGCGTCGCATTCTGCTCAACGATGATCAGCGTCGACGGTTGGCCGTCAAAGGTAAGGTGCTCACCCGCAAGACCCTGAAGCAAGTCGCCACCATCGTCACACCCGACACCATACTCCGATGGCATCGTGAGCTCATCGCTCGCAAATGGGATCACACAGACAAGCGACAGTCCGTCGGTCGACCACGTGTTCGGCCGGAGATCGTGACCTTGACTGTGCGCATGGCTCAAGAGAATCCCAGTTGGGGCTACGACCGCATTCAGGGCGCCCTGGCCAACGTGGGCTTTCACGTCTCTGACACCACGGTCGCCAACATTCTCAAAGCCCACGGCATCGAACCCGCTCCACAACGTCAACGTCGTACATCATGGCGAACCTTCTTGAATGCTCACTGGGACTCGATTGCTGCGGCTGACTTTACCACGGTTGAAGTGTGGACTCGGTCGGGACTGGTCACGTTCTACGTCTTCGTCGTGATGCACTTGAAGACTCGCCGTGTCGAAATCGCCGGGGTAACCCCTCACCCCAATGCCGCCTGGATGAGGCAAATCGGAAGAAACTTGACCGACTGCGTTGATGGTTTTCTTCGGACTACAGGTCACCTGATCATCGACCGTGACACGAAGCATCTGCCGCTTCGTGAAATCTTGAAATCCACCAAAATAGATGTTGTCATTCTCCCGCCCAAAAGTCCCAATCTCAATGCTCATCTCGAACGCTTCATTCATTCGCTGAAATCCGAGTGCCTGGACCACGTGATCTTCTTCGGTGAAGACTCACTGCGTCGCGCTCTGGAACAGTTCAGCGCGCACTTTCACAGGGAACGCAATCACCAAGGGCTCGACAACCGCATCATTGATGCTGGTGAAGAAGTTGGCCGCACAAACGGAGAACTTCAGTGCCGAAAGCGGCTCGGTGGCATGCTCCGGTATTACTATCGGGACGCTTCCTGACCGCAAACTTACTCATACCACACGGCCAGCACTGGGCCAGTGGTGTACGCTGAGTCGCGTCTGAAAGTCGGGAATCCGCCCGTCCAGCCAGAACATCATGACAAATCGGCCGAAAATCCTCGGTCATTTTCCTTCGTTCCTGATGTTTTCAAAAAGTCTACCGGTCGGCTTAGTTTTTTGACCTTACGCGGTAAAGAGATAGCCCTGACGGACACTCCCGCGGACGAGGCCAATAACATGGCGCTGAGTCCGCACGAATCGAAGGTGGCTTATGCTGTTCGCGGGTCAATCTACCTCGTCGCCCCAGGAGGTGTGCGGGAAAAGCTGTGCGATGACTGTGTTGGTGGCTACCACGGTATATACCACTGGTCGTCAGACGGAGAAAACATTCTTTGCGACGCTTTCCAGAGCGGGGGGACTAGAATGCATTTGCTAAGCCTCTCTACCGGCGAGCAAATCGAACTACTCCGCCACCCCAAGTATCGTGTTTTCGACGCCCGTTTCTCCCCAGACGATCGATGGATTGCCTTTCATGCTCTTGTCGGCCCGGCTCGCCGACAACTGTTCATCGCCCCTTTTCAAGGTAGAAAAGCGATTCCTGAAAGCGAATGGGTTGCCGTGACAGACGGCTCGAAGTCGGACGCGTGGTCCTGGTGGTCGCCCGATGGGAACCTCCTTTACTTCATCTCTGATCGGGACGGGTTCCGGTGTATCTGGGCACAGCCTTTGGCGCCAAGCAAACGTCCCGTGAAATCCGCCTTTCCTGTCCGTCATCTCCACCGGAGCGGGCGCTCGATGTCGACTCTGAGCCCTGTGGAGCTTAAATTGTCGGTCGCCCGGCACAAGATCGTCTTCACCCTGGAAGAGCTCACCGGCAACATCTGGATGATGCAACCGCAAGCGCAAGAGTGAGGTCGGAGGCTCTCGTCCCTCCAGTGCTTTCCGGGTGGACAGAGCCGGACTGGCGCGGAAACCAGCTGCACGGAGCAAAACGACCCTCGCTTCACCGACCTGCTGCGCCGCATGGGGTTGGAGCCCTAATAGACAGACAAACTTCACAAGCCCCCTTTTGTCAGTTTTGTCAGTTCCATAGCAGAGACCTCGAGAACTTTCCATTACAGTGTGGTGGTTCAGCGATTTCCGAGGTTGGGTCGATCAACAGCAACTCTCTGATGAATTTGATGTTATCGTGTCTCTCCACGAGTTCGGAATGAAAAACTCAGG